>CALFYN010000803.1 GCA_937952345.1 uncultured Acidobacteriota bacterium | reverse complement strand
AGCCCTTGGAAAAGATTTCGTAGGTTTTGGCGTCGTCGAGGGGGATGTCTTCCATGACCACGTCGATGCCGCGGTGCTTCTTGATGAGCGCCATGGCTTCGTGACAGATGGTGAGGGTGGTGAGCCCGAGGAAGTCCATCTTGAGGAGGGCGAGCTTTTCGAGCCCTACCATGTCGAACTGGGTCACGACTTCGTCGCGGTTGGTGCGGTAGAGAGGGACAAGTTCCTTGAGCGGGACGGGGGAGATGACGACGCCCGCGGCGTGCACGCCGGCATTGCGGGCGAGGCCTTCGAGACGTTGGGCGACGTTGAGCACTTCGCGGACGCGGTCGTCTTTGCGGGAGAGATCCTGGAGGGCGGGCTCCTGCTCAATGGCTTCCTTGAGCTTGATATTGAGCGTGGGGGGGATGAGCTTGGTGAGCTTTTCGACGTCGGCGAAGGTCATGTCGAGGGCCCGGCCAACGTCTTTGATGGCGGCCTTGGCGCCGAGGGTTCCGAAGGTGATGATCTGGGCGACCTGCTCGCGTCCGTATTTTTCGGTGACGTACTGGATGACTTCGCCGCGGCGGTGGGTGCAGAAGTCGATGTCGATATCGGGCATGCTGACGCGTTCGGGATTGAGGAAGCGTTCGAAGAGCAGGCCATACTGGAGCGGATCGACGTCGGTGATCTCCATGGCGTAGCTGACGAGGCTGCCGGCGGCGGAACCGCGGCCCGGGCCTACGGGGATGCCGGCGGATTTGGCGAAGCGGATGAAGTCCCAAACGATGAGGAAGTAGCCGGAGAACTTCATGCTCTGGATGATGCGGATTTCCATGTCGAGGCGTTCGGAGTAGGCTCCGAGCTCGTTGCGGAGGAGGCCTTTGGCGCGCATGGCTTCGAGGCGCGGGCGGCGCTTTTCGAAGCCCTGGCGGGCGACGTATTCGAAGTAGGTGTCGGTGGAATGGCCTTCGGGGATTTCGAAGCGGGGGAAGGGATCGGTGACTTTTTCGAGCTTGACGTTGCAGCGCTGGGCGATGTCGAAGGTGCGGTCGAGGGCGGCCTGGTGGCCCGGGAAGAGCTTTTCCATCTCGGCGCGGGTTTTGAGATAGAACTCTTCGGTGGTGAAGCGCATGCGGTTGGGGTCAGACATGGTCTTGCCCGTCTGGATGCACATGAGGATTTCGTGGCCGCGGCAGTCGTCTTTGCGGAGGTAGTGGGCGTCGTTGGTGATGACGAGGGGGAGGTCCGTGTCGCGGGCGAGCTTTTCGATGAGGGGGATGACTTTGCGGTCTTCTTCGAGGCCATGGTCCTGGAGTTCGAGGAAGAAGTTGCCTTTGCCGAGCATGTCTTCGTAGGTGTGGGCCATGCGGCGGGCTTCGGCGTACTGGTCGGCGAGGAGGGTTTCGTTGATGTCGCCCTGGAGGCAGGCGGAGAGTCCGATTAAGCCTTTGGAGTATTGGGCGAGGAGGTCTTTGTCGATGCGGGGTTTGTAGTAGAAGCCTTCGAGGAAGCCCGTGGAGACGAGTTTGATGAGGTTGCGGTAGCCTTCCTGGTTTTCGGCGAGGAGGACGAGGTGGTTGTAGCGGGTGTCGGATTTTTCCTTGTGGCCGGATTTGGCGACGTAGACTTCGCAGCCGATGACGGGGCGGACGTCGTATTCCTTGGCCTTGTTGTAGAACTCGACTGCGCCGAAGAGGTTGCCGTGATCGGTCATGGCGATGGCGGGCATCTTCTGCTCTTTGGCGATCTTCATCATCTGGCCGATTTCGCAGGCTCCGTCGAGGAGGGAGTAATCGGTGTGGTTGTGGAGATGTACGAATGGCCTGTCGGACATGGTCTTCCTCGGCTTATGAGCTTGGGGGGAGGGGGCTCTTATTTATTATGGCGCAATGGGGTTGGGGGGATTGAGCTATGCTCGGTCGGTTGCGGGCTTCTGTCCAAGCTACTTCACTGATTTCTTCATGGCGATCTCGCGTTTGAGGAGGTCGTCTACTGTGTACTCAAGCGAGGCGCCTTTGTCCGGGGAACGTCGCACGAGGTGGCGCTGTACATCCTGGTCGAGGTGGACCGGCAGGCGCAGTTCCGCATCCGGCTTGAAGAACTTGCCACGTACACCCTCTGAGAAATCAATCTGCGGCTTCATGCTTGCTCCTCGTAATCCCGGAGATCTGCCTTTGTGCAGTTTGGGAGGGACTGGCGCGCCCGGAGAGACTCGAACTCCCGACCTATTGGTTCGAAGCCAATCGCTCTATCCGGCTGAGCTACGGGCGCGCGCTTTTTGATTATACTGCGGGGGCGGTTACGGGGTCTGGATTTGTATCGCCACGTGTGATGGATGTTGCTTTGTGCGGTGGATTTTGTGGGTGGCGGGGGTGAAGTCGCTTTCCTCAGCTTCGAAGATGTTGGCTCGGTAGCGCTGGGGGTTGCGGTCAATGAGGGGGAACCAGGTGCTCTGGACCTGCACCATGATGCGATGGCCTTTGCGGAACTGGTAGTCCTGGGTGTGGAGATCGATGGTGAAGGCGGTCACCTCGCCGGGCTTCAAGGGTTGGGGCTTTTCGAAACCCTGGTGGTAGCGGCCGCGGAAGACTTCGTTGGCCACCATGAGTTGGTAGCCGCCCATGCTCGCTTCGGCGGGGTATTGTTCGGGGTACACGTCGATGAGCTTTACGATCCAATCGGCGTCCGTGCCGGTCGTGGAGGCGTACAGCTTCGCGGTGATCTCGCCGCTGAGGTTGACGGGTGTGCTGAGTTCAGAGGTTTGCCAAGTGAGTACGTCGGGGCGAAGGTGGGCGTGGCGCTGATCGTCGGTGAGCCAGCGCGACCAGGTGGAGCCTGCTCCGTAGACAGGAAGAATCGGGCGGATGCGGTAAGGCACGGGGTGGTGCGGATCGGAGACGTAGGAATCGAAAGCAGGCGCGGTAGCGGCGGGTGGTTCGAAGCTGAGGCCGCCTTCGGGCTGAAAAAACAATTTCTTCGTTTCTGTTTTTTGCTTGGGGGGCCATGCGGAGTGGCGCACCCATTCGTTGGAACCGGCGCGGAAGGTGAGGGCTTCAGGGAGATCGAGCTTGCCCTTGCCTTTGAGCCACCAGGCGAACCAGGGTGCGAGGATACGGGCGCGGAAATGTTCGGCGGTGTTGGAGCCGAACTGGATGCGGCCGAGGGAATCGCCCGTGCCACGCATCCAGCCGCCGTGATCCCACGGTCCGCTGACCAGGTAGTTCCAGCCCTGCCTGTCGTTCTGCTCGAGTTTGCGGTAGATGGTGATGGGTCCGTAGAAATCCTCCTGGTCCCACCAGCCGGCCACATGGAGCGCGGGGACTCGGACAGCGTTGAGGTGGGTGGTGGCTTTGCGGCGCTTCCAGAAATCGTCGAAGTTGGGGTGCTCGATGAAATCGTTCCAGGAGGGGTAGCGGTCGCCGAGCAACTTCTTCCTGACGTTGGCGAGAGTGCCGAGGCGGAGGTACCACTCGAAGACGTCGTAGCGATCGAACTCGAAAGGCTTGTTTTCCTTGCCGGATTCGAGGCGGGTGACGTATTCGAAGGCGTACTGGAGGCGGAAGGCTCCGTTGTGGTGGAAGTCGTCGCCGAGGTACATGTCATCGGGCGAAGCTTGCGGGGAGACGGCGCGGAGGGCGGGATGCGGATCGAGCATGGCCATGACGGTGAGCCAGCCGGGATAAGAGACGCCCATCATTCCGGCGCGGCCGTTGTGGCCTTTTGTGTTGCGGAGGAGCCACTCGATGGTGTCGTAGGCATCGGTGGCTTCGTCGATGCGCTGTTGGCCGGAGCGCGGCGGGCGGATCATGACGAATTCGCCCTCGGAGGCGTACTTGCCGCGAATGTCCTGGAAGACCCAGATGTAGCCATCGGCGGTGAGGTCGCTGTAGCCCTTGTGCAGATTGTTCTGGCCGCCTTTGGCGTTGTAGGGCGTGCGGACCATGAGGAACGGCAGCGGCTCGGTGTGCTGTTGCGGGGTGAGGATTTCGGTGTAGAGGCGTACGCCGTCGCGCATGGGGATCATGACTTCGCGGCGCAGGAAGCCTTCGGGAGCGGGGCGCGTATCCTGCGCCGCAAGGATTGGGATGGCGAGCAGCAGCAGCAGGCTACTGCTTCGCATACCAGCCTCGGTCCCAGGGGAAGGCGAAGGTGGGGCGATTGGCGTAGCGGGTCATTTTGTAATCGAAGCGAGCACCGGCGCCGGGTTCGAGGCGGACGGTCATGACGGCATCGTTGACGGGGGTTGTTTTGCCGCCGGTGGTGACGGAATCGAAGCGGTGCTCGGCATAGCCGCCGGCCTGGACGATGACGGTGCGGGGTTCGAGCGGGTTGGTGTTGACCAGGGTGACGGTGGCGGAATCGGGGCCGAGTTTTTCGACGAGCGCGCCGACATCTTCGGGGAGTCCGGCGCGGCGCTTTTCGGGATCGAAGTAGCGGAAGCGGGAGTGCAGCACCCAGATACGGCCGCGGGCGAAGTAGCCGCCGAGGGTGAGATTGGTGAGGGCGTTGGTGGCGACGGGTTGGAGATCGAGGAGGTAGTCGGCGAGGCGGGTGTCGGGCGTGGTTTGATCGGTGCGAATCATTTCGACTTTGCGGCGCACGGTGGCGAGATCTTCCTGGAGGGCACGGACCGGGTAGTCAGCGAATTTGCCTTCGAGATAGCCGAGCCACATGGCGGAATGATCGGGCCGGCCGAAGCGTCCGCCGCGGCCTCCGGTGGCGGGGCGTTCGGGGTAAGTGGTGGCGACGGGCAGGCGCTCCATATCTTTGCGGTCCATGGACCAGAGATAGATTTCCATGAGGCGGTCTGTCCAGAGGTTGCCGGTGTAGTGATACCAACTGGGCGGGCCGTTGTGTTTGTAGCCTTTGGGGTCGCCGTACATTTGCGGCAGTTGGATTTGGCCATCGACGACTTTCTTCTGGGCGTAGATGTTGTCCATCTGGCGGCGGAGCACGTTGATGAAGGACTGGTCGCCACTGAGCAGGAAGGCGTTGGAGAAGCCGGGCCAGGTACCGTCAGTGAAGTAATTGCGGTGGGCGATTTGTTCGAGTTCGCCGTCGAAGATGGTAAAGTTCCAGCCGTAGGTGCCCTTCCACCATTGGCCGTTGTGCTCGCCGCCGGGCTTGCCGTTGAGGCCGACGTTGCTGGGGATGTTGCCGCCGGTGAGTTCGGTGCGCTGCTTCCATGCGCCGACGTAATCGAGCACCCACTGGCGGTATTTCTCTTCGCCGGTGAGCATGTAGGAGTTCATGCCGAGGATGGTGGAGGCGAGGTTCAGGAAGTTGTCGCCGAGGCTGTCGAGGTATTCGGTGCAATGGGCGAGCATTTTGTCGTAGTGCGACATGAGGTCGAGCATTTTGCCGCGGCTGGCGGGGTTGTGGAGGAGGTGGAATTTGCCGGGAACGGGATCGCCGACCCAATCGTAGACGGTGGCGCGGCGGAGCATGGGGCCTTTGCTGCCGGTCCACATGCTTTTGATGACTTTGTTCACGGCGTCGTAGTTGGGGGCGTCGGGATCGTCGCCCATGTACATGGCGGCGAAACGTTTCATGCGCTCTTTGTAGAGGTCGTTCTTGGGGTCGGAGAGGCCGAGGAGGAGGAAGGCGCGCATGCCTTCGCCGGTGTGGAACCAGTCGGATTGGGTGAGGAATTCGCGGTGGTAGGCGCCGTTGGAGGCGAGTTCGGTGAGTTTGGTGCGGAGTTCGCCGTATTGGCGCCAGTGGCCTTCCTGGGCGTGTTTGTAGATATCGAGGACGCGATTGGAGCCGCCGAGTGCGTGGAGGAGAGTCCAGTTGTAGAAGGTCTCGATGGCGTCGTCGGGGCCGTCGAGAGTACCCCAGCGCATGGTGTGGAGCAGGTAGCCTCGCTCATCGACGTACTTGCCGGCGAACTGTTCGGCGGCCTGGGAGTTGTAGCGGAGCAGATCGCGTTCGAGCAGGGCCCAGGCGGGCGGGGCCATCGGCGACTTGACGGTGACCGCGACTTGCCCGCGGGCAACCGCGCAGAGCATGAGGAGGAAGATCATCCGGTTCCACATAAGCTCACCCAACATATCATGGGGAACGGCTTGCGCCGCTGTGATAGCATGCGCTCATAGAGGTCACATCATGTCGAAATGCACGAGACGTAGATTCCTTCAGACTTCCGCGGTGGCGGCGGGGGCATTATTCACGGGTGCGGCCGTACCGGCGCAGGCGGCGAAGCGTTCGGCGACGGATTGGGTGACGCTGGGCAACAGCGGCGTGAAGGTAACGCGGCTGGCGTTCGGCACGGGCACCTTCGGCGGGCGCGTGCAGCGCGAATTGGGGCAGAAGGAATTCACAAAGCTGGTGCGGCATGCCTATGACCGCGGCATACGGTTTTTTGAGAGCGCGGATTCGTACAACGAGATGCATGAGATGCTGGCCGAGGCATTGAAAGGCATCCCGCGCGATACGTACAAGCTGATGACGAAGTACCGGCGCGCGGACACGTCGGTTCCGCAGGAGACGATTGACCGCTTCCGGCGCGAGCTGAACTCAGAGTACTTCGATATCATGCTGGTGCATGCGGTGCGGACGGCGACGTGGGCGACGGACCATGAACGGATCCGCGATGGCATTTCCGAAGCAAAACAGAAGAAGATTGTTCTGGCGCATGGGGCGTCGTGCCACGGGCTGATGCCGCTGCGATCGCTGCCGGGGAACAAGTGGTTGGACGTGGCGCTGCTGCGCGTCAATCATGATGGGGCGCGGATGGATAACCTGCGCGATGAGAACAATGCCAAGGGCGATGTGCAGGAAGTGACGCAGCGGATTCAGCAGATTCACGGGCAGGGCACGGGGATCATCGGAATGAAGCTGGTGGGTGAGGGGCAGTTCACGGATCCGGCGCAACGCGAGGCGGCGCTGCGGTATGTGACGCGGCTGGGGACCGTGGATGCCATGACGATCGGCTTTAAGAGCATCGCGGAGATTGACGAGGCTATCGAACGGCTGAATCGCGTTCTGAATGCATAATTGAAGAATGTGGTTGCTCGCGCTGCTGCTGGTGCCGGTGCTGAACGCGGCAGGTGTAGAGTTGCAGGTGCAGTATTCGGCGATTCAGAAAGTGATGGCGCGGCAGATGTTCGGCGAGAGCGGGCGGATGTATGTGAAGGGGTCTCCGGAGACGCGGTGCAGCTTCGCGTACCTGGAGAATCCGGTGCTGGGCGAAGCGGCGGGACGGATTGAGATCCGGGCGCGGTTCAGCGGGAAGAACGCGGCGAATTTCTTTGGCAGGTGCATCGGGTTTGGCGATGTATTCGATATGCGGATCATGGCGTCGCCGTATTATGACGGGGGATTGATCCGGCTGAAGGACGTGGCGGTGGAGACGGCGGGGCGCGATTCGATCTATGCGCGGAAGGTGCGGGCGGCGATTACGGAGAATCTGTCGCGGAAGTTCGAGTATAAGGTAGCGGACGAGGCGCGGCGGATCCTGGAGCGGCCGCAGAGTGGGGAGCCCTACCAACAGCAATTGCAGAATTTTCAGGTTTCACAGATTCGCGTGACTCCGGCTGCGTTGCTGCTGACTTTGGAATTCACGCTGGTGGTGCAGTGAGCGGCGAACGTCGCTGGGGGTGAAAGGGCGTTAGGACTGGAGGGCGTCGCGAATGACGGAGCCCATGCGTTTGCTGACGACGATGTCCATTCCATTCGACATGCGTAGCAGCCAGCGCTTGCTGGAGAGCGGGGAGATTTTTCGGATCTGGTCGGTGTTGACGATGGTGGAGCGGTGGACGCGGCGGAAGCGTTCGGGGGGGAGTTTTTCCTCGAGCGATTTCAGGGTGTGCGAGGCATAGAAGCGGCGATTGGCGGTGAGGATGTGCACGACATCGCCTTCGGCCTGGAAGGCGACAACCTCGGAGGGATCGAGCAGGTGGAGATCGTTGCCGATGCGGCCGATGATTTTGCGCGGATCGGCGGGGCGGCTGGGTCTGGAGGCCAGTCCGGAAAGCCGCGCTTTGGCTTTTGCGAGAGCTGCTTCGAGACGCTCTTTGCGCACCGGTTTGAGGAGGTAATCGACGGCGCCGGCGTCGAAGGCTTCGAGCGCGTGCTGCTGATAGGCGGTGACGAAGACGATGACGGGAGGAGAGGAAGGCGGAAAGTGGGTAGCCGTTTCGAAGCCGTTCATGGAGGGCATCTGCAGATCGAGGAGGATGACGTCGGGGCGGAGTTGCGCGGCAAGGGCGACGGTTTCGGAGCCAGAGGCGGCTTCGCCGGCGATAATGACGCCGGGGATTTCTTCGAGTAGTTCCCTCAGGACGAGGCGGGCCACCGGCTCATCGTCGGCGATGAGGATCTTCAAGACAGCACCGCCTCAGGCTGATGGAGAGGGATGAGGAACGTGACGCTGGCTCCCTGGCTGGTGGAGTGGACGTCGATGCTGGCGTTGGGGCCGTAGCAGAGGCGCAAGCGCTTCAGCACGTTATCGAGCCCGACGCCGGCGCCCTCGGATTTCGCATCCGTAAAGCCGGGGCCCGTATCGGAAACGCTGACGCGCAGGGCTCCTGATTCGAGCGCGGCGTCGAGGCGTACGAGTCCACCTTCGGGGTTATTGGCGACGCCGTGCTTGACGGCGTTCTCGACCAGCGGCTCGATGGTCAGCACGGGGATCGCGATGGATAATGCGGCGGGGTCGACATTCATTTCAGTGCGCAGTTTCGCGCCAAGCCGTAGCGATTCGATTTCGAGATAGGCGCGAACGATCTCGAGTTCCTTTTCGAGCGGGATCATGGTGCGGTCGGTTTGCAGGAAGTAGCGAAAAATATCGGCGAGATTGAGCACGGTACGGCGTGCTCCGGCAGCTTCGCGGGGGATGATGCCGTACAGGGTGTTGAGGGCGTTGAATAGTAAATGGGGATGAATCTGGGCTTGCAGCGCACGCATTTCGGCCTGGGAAACGAGACGGCGCATTTCGGCTTCGCGGCGGCGGTCGAGTTGGGTCTCGATCTCGAGTTGGATGCGGGCGAGGGCGGAGAGATCGTCACTGAGGTAGCGGCGGCCTCCGGTGCGGCGCCCGAGGAGGATGGAGCAGCTCTTATCGGCGGAGAGGCGGATGGGTAGAATGAGTTCGGCGAGGCGCGATTCGAACTGGAGGCGATCCGGGAGGTGGAGATCGGAGGTGAGCACGGGCCGGTGCGAATCGAGCGGCAGCCAGTGGATTGCAGCGCCCGCGTCGCGCACGAGCAAGGCCTGGAAGTGGGCGGCGACATCCTGTGCGCAAGCGCTCAAGAACACGTCCTCCTCCATGCCACCGGAGGCTTTGGCGGCGATCCGTTCGAGCAGGGTGTTGAGATCGCGGCGCTGGAACAGCAGACGTTCCAAGGCGGCGGCGAGATGGCGCCGCAAGAACGAAAACACCAGAAGCAGGATGCAGGCGGCGGCGAGAACCAGGCCTTCGCGGAAGGCGTCGCGCTGCATCCAGCGGGAGATTTCGGGGAGGCTGACGATGCTGACGAGGGCGAAGACGAAGAGTGCCGCGAAGAGGATATTTGCGAGAAAGCGGATGAAGGCGTCGAGCAGGACGAAGCGGTAATCCTGGAGCAGGACAAAGAGGGCGAGGGCGATGCCGGCGTGGTGGGCGATCAATTCGCCGGGCCAGGATTGGGCTTCACCGACGCCGAAGTGGACGAAGGAAAGCGCGAACAAGAACAGGGACATTGTGCCCACGAGGCGGGTGGTTAGTGTCTTGCGATCGCCCGGGCTGCGCAACAGCGCGGCCGCCGAGATGAGCGTGAGTGCGCCAAAGCCGAAGGTGGTGATGCGGAGTGCGTTTTCATGCAGGTGCGGGAGATGGATGAATTTTTCGCTGCAGTGGATGGAGGCCGTGATCGCGCCGAGAGCATAGCCAATCCAGATGATGGGGCGGAATCGGCCGGTGAGGGAGAGATGCAGGAGGACGGCGGGTAAGAGGCTGAGTCCGGAGGAACTGACGGCCACGAGCCATTCGGAGCCGTCGCTGGATGGATTGCCCCAGGCGATGACAAGCAGTGAAGCGAAGTTCCAGAGCAAGGCGAGAAAGGCGGCGAGGATGGTGAGGCGGCTGCCGCGCATGCGTTTTCCGGCGCGGTCGCGCAGGAGCAGGACCAGAAAGATGGCGAAGATGACCGTGCCGGCGCAATGCCCGAGGGTGTTGACGAGCAGGGGTTCGTGAACAGAGAACATTTCGCGCATCGTCATTCGCCGGTAGCTTTAATTGTATCGTCGGTGGCGCGAATGGAGCGAGGTACGGACGTTATGATGGTTAGAATGACTGCCTTTGCGCTGTTGCTGGCCGCTGTGTTGAGCGCCCAGGATTTTTCCAAGATCCAGATTGAGAAAGTATCGGCGGGGAACCGGTTCACGGAAGGTCCGGTGTGGTCGAAGGAAGGGTTTCTGGTGTTCAGTGACGTTCCCAACAACCGCATGCTGAAGTTCATTCCGGGGACGGGGAACGCGGGGTATCGGGAGAATACGAACGGGGCGAACGGGAATGCCTTCGATTCGCAAGGGCGGCTGCTGACCTGTGAGACACGCACGCGGCGGGTGGTGCGGCAGAAGAAGGACGGGGAACTGGAGGTGCTGGCGGAGAAATTCGAGGGCAAGCGGTTCAATGCGCCGAACGACATCGTGGTGCGGAAGGACGGGCATATCTGGTTTACGGATCCGGCGTTTGGGGCACAGGCGGATACGCGGGAGCTGGATTTTTACGGCGTGTTTCACATTTCTCCGAAGGGGGAGGTGAGCGTTGCGGCCAAGCAGAAGGGTCGCCCGAACGGGATTGCGCTGTCGGGGAACGGGCGCATTTTGTATGTGGCGAACTCGGATGAGCGTGTGGTGTATGCATATGATGTCGACGGGCAGGGGCGAGCAACGAATGAGCGCGTGGTGGTGAAGGATATTCCCGGACCGCCGGATGGACTGAAGCTGGATGAGAAGGGGAATTTCTATATCGCAGCGACAGATCTGGTGATCTATACACCGCAGGGGAAACTGCTGAAGAAGATCGAAATGCCTGAGAAACCGAGCAATGTGGCATTCGGCGACGCCGATTATCAGACGCTGTTCCTCACCGCGCGGATGTCGGTGTACCGGATGCGGCTGGATGTCAAAGGAGCGGTCAACTTCTAGTGCCGCGCGACGACCGACGCTATCCGAAGCGGCCGTTTCTGGGGATTGGCGCGCTGATTTTTCGGAGGAATCGCATACTGCTGGCGCAGCGCGGGAAGCAACCGCTGCTGGGCTGGTGGTCATTGCCTGGCGGAGTGCTGGAGACGGGGGAGACTCTGGAGGATGGCATCCGGCGGGAGGTGCGTGAGGAAACGGGGCTGGAGGTGAAGCCGCTGGAGATTGCCACGGTATTCGAGCGGATCATCCCGGATGCGAAGGGGCGGACGGAATACCACTACGTGCTGATCGACTACGTGTGCCGGGTGATCGGCGGCGAAGCGCAACCGGCAACGGATGTGAGCGCGCTAGCCTGGGTAGCGGAGGATGAATTGGAGAGCTACCGGCTGACGGAGGGCACATTGCCGGTGATTCGCGAGGCGTTTCGGAAGCGGAAGAAGAAGGCATGATTCATACCAGTGCGGGTTTATTGGAATTTGAAGCGCTGCGGGCGCTGGTGGGGCGGTACGTCGGCAGCCCGATGGGCAAGGTTGAATTGAGCCGAGTGGAGCCGCATGCCAATCGCGAACAACTGGAGCGGGTGCACCGGCTGAATGCGGAGGCGATTGAGTATCTGAAGACGGCGAGCGGTCCGCAGACGGCGGGGCGCGGGGCGGCGTTGCGGCTGCGATTTGGGGATTTGCCGGATCTTGCTCCATCGGTAGGGAAACTGCGGATTGAGGGGGCGGTTCTTGAGGGCAAGGAGATCTTCGAACTACTGAGCCTGCTGGACCGGGCGGCGGATACACGGGCGATTCTGGACGGGTGCGGGGCTCGGTTTCCGCTGCTATCGGCGCGGGCCGCGGCGATCGGTGATTTTCGCGGGCTGCTGCATGAACTGGCGAACAAGGTGCTGCCCGATGGCTCACTGGCGGATTCGGCGAGCGTGGCGCTGAATCGCATCCGGCGCGGGATTGAGAAGCAGCGTGGGCAGATTCAGGATTCGCTGGAGCGGTTCTTACGGGCGCATCGTACGGATGGCGTGTTGCAGGAAGATTTCGTCACGCTGCGCAATGACCGGTTCGTGGTGCCGATTGTGGCCGGGCAACAGGGGCGCGTGCACGGTGTGATTCATGGATCGAGCGGGAGCGGGCATACGCTGTTCGTGGAGCCGCTGGATACGATCGAACTGAACAATCAACTGGTGCGGATGACGGAAGAGGAACTGCGGGAAATTTTCCGGATTCTGCGGGAGATGACGGATAAACTGCGGGCGCATGGGCCGGCGATTCTCGCTTCCGTGCAGGTGATGGGGGAACTGGATCTGCTCTTCGCCAAGGCGCAGTTCGCGATGGATTTCGATTGCGTGATTCCGCGGTTTGCGGACGAAGCGGGCGTGCGCTTGCAGTTGGAGGCGGCGCGGCATCCGCTGCTCGAAGACGTGCTGCGGCGGCAGCGCAAGCCGATTGTGCCGATTTCATTCGCGCTCGGCGAGGACAACCGGATTCTGTTGCTGAGCGGGCCAAATACGGGGGGTAAAACCGTCACGCTGAAGACGTGCGGACTGCTGGCGCTGATGGCGCAATCGGGGATACCGGTGCCGGCGCGCGAAGCGGTGTTTCCAGTGTTCGATCAGGTGCTGGCGGATCTGGGGGATAACCAGTCGATTGCGGAAAGCCTGAGCAGCTTTTCGTCGCACATCCGGCGGGTGAAGGAAATTCTGGAGCAGGTGACTCCGGAATCGCTGGTGTTGCTGGATGAATTGGGACGCGCGACGGATCCGGAGGAAGGCGGGGCGCTGGGTGTGGCGATTGTGGATTTGCTGCGGTCGTGGAAGGCGTTCACTCTGGCATCCACGCATTTGCTGGCACTGAAGGTGTACGGCGGCAGCCATGACGGCGTGTTGAACGGATCGATGGGGTTCGATCATGACACGCTGGAGCCGACGTACCGGCTGCGGGTGGGCTCGCCGGGGGAATCGGCGGGGCTGGCGATTGCGAGCCGGCTGGGGATGTCGCCGGACCTGATCGAGAAGGCGCGCGCGGCGATGACGCATCGCGAGCGGGACCTGGCGGATTTCCTGGAGCAACTGCAGCAAAAGGTGAATGCGCTGCAACAGGAGCGGGAACAATTGGAGGCGCAGCGGGTGGCGCTGGAGGCTCGGGAGAAGGCGCTGGCTGGGGAGTGGGCACAGCGGGAATCGGCGAAGATTCGGGAATTGGAGCGCAAGTGCGAGGCGCTGGCGGAGGCGTTTGAAGAAAGCTCGAAGCAGACGATTGAAGGGATTTTGCAGACGGCGCAGCAGCGCAAATCGGCCGAGCAGGCGCAGCGTAAAGTATCGAAGACGGTGCGCGAGTTCCGGCAGGAGTTGCAGAGTACGCTGGCCGCGGCAAAGCCTGGCGCTGCGGCTCCGGTGGCGCTGCAGATTGAGGAAGGGTGCCGCGTGCGACTGAAGAACGTGCGGGATCTTGCGCGGGTGAAGCGCAAGCTGGGTGCGGATCGCATTGAAGTGGAAGCCGGATTCATGAAGCTGCAAGTGTCGGTGGATGATGTGGTGGAGGTGTTTCCGGAGGGTTCGTCAGCGCCGGCGAAGCTGCCGCAGAATGTCAGCTTCCATAACGCCGGGCCGCGTTGGGATGTGTCGTACCGGGAGTTGAACCTGATCGGCAAGCGCGCGGAAGAGGCGCTGGAGGAAGTGGACAAGTTCCTGGATCACGCGGTGATGGCGGGAGTGAACCGGGTGCGCATTGTGCATGGGCATGGGATGGGCGTGTTGAAGAGGGCCGTGAGCGAGATGCTGTCGAAGCATCCGCACGTGGCGACACACTATCCGGCGACTCCCGCCGAGGGGGGCACGGGGGCGACGATTGCGGAGATTCGGGAAGAGTAGCGGTTAGCGCACGACGCCGCTGAGCGGGCTGCTGGCGGTGGCGTAGAGCTTCTTCGGCATGCGCCCGGCGAGATGGGCGAGGCGGCCTGCCATGACTCCGTATTTCATGGCTTCGGCCATCTTCACGGCATCGTCGGCGGCGGCGATGGCGGTGTTGAGCAGCACGCCGTCGAAGCCGAGTTCCATGGCTTTGGCCACATCGCTGGCAGTGCCGACGCCGGCATCGACGATGAGCGGGACTTCGGTGATCATCTCGCGCAGGATGCGGAGGTTGTTCTCGTTCTGAATGCCAAGGCCGGAGCCGATGGGGGCGGCCAGCGGCATGACGGCGGCCGCGCCGGCATCGATCAACTTGCGGGCGTTGATGAGGTCGTCAGTGGTGTAGGGCAGGCAGACGAAGCCTTCCTTGGTGAGCACGCGGGTGGCTTCGAGGAGGCCTTCGTTGTCGGGGAAGAGCGTTTTTTCGTCGCCGATGACTTCGAGCTTGACCCAATTGGAGAGGCCGACTTCGCGAGCGAGGCGCGCGGTGCGGATGGCCTCATCCGCCGTGTAGCATGCGGCTGTGTTGGGGAGGATGAAGAACTTCGAGCGGTCAATGTAGTCGAGCAGCGATTCCTTGGTGCGGTCCGTGAGGTTGACGCGGCGCACGGCGACGGTCACCACTTCCGCTCCGGATGCTTCGTGGCAGCGGGCCATTTCCTGGTTGCTGCGATATTTGCCGGTGCCCACAAAGAGCCGCGAGCGGAACTCGCGTCCGGCAATGACAATGCGATCTTCGGGCATATCTCTTATTGTAGGCAATGGCCGCGGGTATATAATGGCGGCAGAACGCTGGGCTGAAGGAGATACGGATGCTCGTCATTCCTGGGAAACAAGGCTCGTTGTGCGATGGACCGACGCGGCGGGAATTGCTGCGCGCGGGCTCGGTGGGGCTTTTCGGATTGAGCCTGCCGCATTTCTTCGGCTGGCAGAAGGCGCAGGCGGCCAATAGCGCTTCGGCGAAGCTGGACGGCGCGAAGGGATTCGGCAGCGCAAAGTCCGTGCTGATGGTATTCCTGCAGGGCGGGCCGAGCCATCTGGATATCTGGGATCCGAAGCCCGATGCACCGTCGAACATTCGCGGCGAGTTCAAGCCGCTGGCGACCAAGGTTCCGGGGATACAGCTTTCCGAGCACATGCCGAAGCTTGCCGAGCAGGTGAAGCGCTACACGCTGATCCGCTCGATGAGCTACACGCCGAGCGGGCTGTTCAACCATACGGCGGCGATTTATCAAATGCTGACGGGATATCCGCCGGATCGCGTGTCTCCGTCGGGGCAATTGGAGCCTCCGTCGCCGGCCGATTTTCCCACCGCTGGGTCGCACATTTCGAAGATGATGCCACCGAAGGAGCCGGTGCTGCCGTTTGTGGAGATGCCACGGCCGCTGCAGGAATCGAATGTCATCGGCAAGGGCGGTGCGGCGGGCTTTCTGGGCAAGGCTTACGATCCGTACCGGTTGTACCAGGATCCGAACAAATCGGTGAAGCTGGATGATCTGGCGCTGCGGAAGGAGGTGACTCCGGAGCGGCTGAAGGACCGGCTGGAGTTGCTGAAGGGGATCAACGGGTCGATGCCGCAACTGGAGAAGGCGCTGAAGGATCAGGCCATCGATGAGTATTATGCGAAAGCATTTGACCTGGTGCTTTCGGGGAAGGCTCGGGATGCGTTTGATCTGTCCAAGGAGCAGGATAAGGTGCGCGACCGTTACGGACTCACGACGTTCGGGCAGAGCCTGTTGATGGGGCGGCGGCTGATTGAGGCGGGGACTCGCTTTGTGCAGGTGAACTGGCCGGCGGTAGCGAACGGGAACCCGGAAGTGGATGCGTTCGATACGCACGCGGCGAATTTCGGGCCCTTGAAAAATCTGCATTGCCCGGTGCTTGATTCCGGGTTGTCGGCGCTAGTAGAGGATATGGACCAGCGCGGGCTGTTGAAGGAGACGCTTGTGGTGGCGGTGGGCGAATTCGGGCGATCGCCGCGGATGGGCGTGAGCACGTCGGGGAACACGAACTCGCCAGACGGGCGCGATCACTGGCCGTATTGCTACACGGCGCTGGTTACGGGTGCGGGCATTCCGGGCGGCAAACTGTACGGGGAATCCGATGCCACGGGGTCGTCACCGAAGGAGAAGCCGGTGCATCCGAACGATCTGCTGGCGACGGTGTACTATGCGCTGGGGATCAACCCCGAGATGGAAGTGCGGAATCACCTGAACCAGCCGCGCGAACTGGTGAAGGGGAAGACTCTTCCGGATCTGTGGCTGTAGCAAGGATGCGCTCATAGTCAAGTTCGGCATCCTTAGCCTGGGGGAAGGATTCGGCGAGCAGGCTCTCTTCGGTGAGCTCACTGGTTTCGGCGGCGATTCTCGCCTGGCGCTTTTCATATTGCATCAACAGGATGGAGCCGAGAGCCGGCATGGCTGGCGGCAGAAAGAATGCGACTGCGTTCAGGGCTAATGTGACGACAGAAGGATTATCCGTGATTTCTCCCACTCCCGCGTCGCGGGTCATCATATATGCGATGAAGTTTCCCAGCGATACGCACAGCACGACAAACACGCGGCTGGCGATGAGGCGGTAGCTGAGTGCAGCTCCGGCGGCGGCCAATCCGATCATGACTAAGACGAAAGGAACGCCGAACACAAGCAGCATTCGGAATAACGCTCCGGCGGCAAGGGCCACACCGATGCGGAGAAAAACGTCCATGACGAGTTCAGTATGCCATTCGTCGCGGGGTAGAATCTCTCGATAGAATCACTTATTACCTGTTAGAAGAAAGTACGAGTTCTTACAAAATGACTATAACCCGGCGCAGTTTTCTCGCGGCAGGCGCGGCCTCTGTAGCCTGCCGGAAGCAGTCTTCCCGAAAGCCGAATGTGGTGGTGGTGATGACGGACGACCAGCGGTGGGATTGCCTGGGCGTGGCGGGACACCCGTTTTTGAAGACCCCACATCTGGACCGGCTGGCGAACGAGGGTGTGCGGTTTGAGAATGCGTTCGTCACGAC
>CALFYN010000802.1 GCA_937952345.1 uncultured Acidobacteriota bacterium | reverse complement strand
TGATGAAGCGGATCGCCTCGGCGGTGAGGCGGTCGACGCCTTTGTCGCCGGTGGCCTGCTCGCGGGGGGCGGGCGCTTCGCCTACATAGTCGAATCCGTAGTACGGCGCGGCTTCCGCCTTCAAAGCCGAGTAGTTGCCGTCGTTGTTCGTGGTGAGGTGCCACTTGCCGATGCAGGCCGTGCGGTAGCCGGCGGCCTTCAATCCCTTGGCGAGCGTGAATGCGCCGCGGTCGAGATTTTCGAGATAGGGCGGCTCTTCCATGCGCGCCCAGGGATAGCCGTAGCCGGGAATGACGTGCCACATGCGGTTGCGCGCGGTGTATTGACCGGTGAGCAGCGTGGCGCGGGTCGGCGTGCATTGGGGCGTGGCATACGCGTCGGTGAAGCGCATGCCTTCCTTGGCCAGGCGGTCGATGTTCTCCGTGCGCACGTGCGGATTTCCGTAACAACTGAGCGCGCGCTGGCCCATGTCATCGGTGAGAATGAATAAAACATTGGGCCGAGGATTTGTTTGGGCGAACGCGGCCAGCGGCAGAGCGAACAGCGACCTTCGAGTCATGGCATCTCTTACGATATCCTGTCAGAGCGATGAACCGCCGACAGTTCCTATCCCTGGCCGGGGCGCCAGCCCTGTTGCCCGCGCAGACGCAACGACAGAACGTACTGATGATCGCCGTCGATGACTGGAACGACTGGATCGGGGCGCTTGGCGGGCATCCGCAGGTGCGCACGCCGAACGTGGACCGGCTGGCGGCGCGTGGCGTGCTGTTCACCGACGCTCACACGGCATGTCCGCTGTGCAATCCGTCGCGCTCCGCGCTGATGACGGGACGCCGGCCATCGACATCGGGCGTGTATGACAACGATCAGCCGTGGCGCGTGGCGATGCCCGATGTGACTACGCTGCCACAGCACTTCCGCAACAACGGCTATCGCGCTTTCGGCGGCGGCAAGCTGTTTCATCACGGGAAGGGCTACAACGATCCGCGCTCGTGGGATGAGTACTACCACTGGAATCCCAAGGCTCGCGAGGAAGGGATGACCGACGGTTACAGCTTTCCACCCGATCCTGAGCCCGAGCGCCCGGTGACGCCGATGCCATCGGTGAGCTGGCGCAACTTCGATTGGGCGCCGCTCGATGTGGGCGAAGACCAGATGCCGGATTACAAGGTGTCGGGCTGGGCGGCTTCGATCCTGAAACAAAAACACGACAAACCGTTTTTTCTCGCCGCGGGCATGTTCCGTCCGCACATCCCGTGGTTTGTGCCGCGGCGGTATTTCGACATGTACCCGCTGGAAGAGGTGATTGTTCCACAAGTGAAGGAAGACGATCTGGCGGACCTGCCGCCGGTGGCCAGGCAAATGGCGCTGAACGAACACTCGCGGCATGATCTGCTGGTGAGCACGGGCAATTGGAAACGCGCCGTGCAGGCGTATCTGGCGTGCATCACGTTCTCCGATGCGATGATCGGGAGATTGCTGGATGCGCTGGATGCAAGCCCGTACCGCGACAACACGATCGTCTGCCTGTGGTCGGACCATGGATACCACCTCGGCGAGAAGTGGCACTGGCACAAGCAGGCCCTGTGGCAGCGGGCGACGCATGTTCCGCTGATTGTGCAGGCTCCTGGGGTGACGCGCGCCGGCACGCGATGCGCACGGCCGGTGGACCTGATCAACGTGTATCCGACGCTGGCCGATCTGGCGGGTCTGCCGGCGCCGAAAGGCATGGACGGTGTGTCGCTGCGGCCGTTGTTGCGGGATCCGTCGGCGAACTGGGAGCGGCCTGCCATCAATACGTTTTTGCGCGGCAATCACGGAGTCTATACGGAGCGGCATCACTACATCCGCTACCACGATGGGGCGGAGGAATTGTACGACCGGCTGCAGGATCCGCACGAATGGGTGAATCTGGCGGGGCGTCCAGCGATGGCTGAAGTGAAGCGCAGCATGGCGCGATGGCTGCCTTCGAACGCGCCGGATTCCCCACGGGCGCAGGCGTTGACGTTCGATGCGAAGACCGTGATGTGGCGGAAGAAATGAATGGTTCACCGGGCCGTGTAGAAATAGGACTTGCCTGCCTGGTTGTCGTCGTAGGTGAACATCCTGTCGTGTCGATGCCTCCACAGGAACTGCAACAATGCGATGTCGCCGCTGCATGCGCCGATGTGCAGCAGCAAGGCTCCGGATGCCGCCAACGCGGCAGCGGGTGAAGGAAGAGTGAGGCACAGCAGCAGGAGGATCGGATTGAGCACGGCAAAGGGCGCCAGACACACCTTGACGAAGTCCCTTGCGGCGACGACGTGCCCCGGCGCGGTACAGAAGGCGCTTAAGGTCCGGAAGCTGTAGCGTACGTACACGCTGGGCGCGCCGGTGATGCGATAGGCGAAGGCGTGCACGTGCTCATGAATGGGAACCAGCAGCAGGTATCCGGCAACCATGCCGAGGCTCATCGTCGCAAACGCATCGGCGAAGGGCCATCGCAGCAAGCGCCAGAAGTACGCCACCACAAGAAGGGCGCCCAGGTTCAGCACCCAGTAGGATACGATGACCGGGCTGCGCGCGAAGAGGTACGGTTTCAACCAGGCGTGCAGATTCTCGTGTTCGATGGTTGCGGCCAGCCGGTACCGCGTGGTGTCACTGAGTTCGGCAACGCTCGGCATGGCGGCATTCGTTACATCTGGTAGAGCATCCAGTAAATGACCACTCCGGTGATGCTGACGTAGAGCCAGATGGGCAGAGTCCAACGGGCGATCTTGCGGTGTTTGTCGAAACGCGCGGCAAAACCGCGGCGCAGCGTGACGATGGCCAGAAACGGCACGGCAGCGGCGAGCACGGTATGCGTCAGCAGGATGCTGAGATACACCGTGCGTATGGCGCCTTCTTTCTGGAATCGCACCGAGCCGACCTGCGAGTGGTACACGAGGTAGCAAATCAGGAACAGGATGGAGGCGCCGAACGCCGCCAGCATTACCTTGCGATGCGCCTCGCGCTTTCCATTGCGTATCAGCCAGTATCCGGCCAGCAGAAGCACGGTGGCACTGCCGTTAAGCGCGGCGTTCACCGCGGGAAGATCGCGCACGTCCATTTCAATTCTCTTTCTCTAATGTTCGGATGCCGGCGAGCAACTGGCGGATGCTGGAAGGTTCCGAAGTATCGTAAAAGGCGCGAATGCGCGAGTGCTTGTCCACGAGCACGAACCGCGTGGAGTGATTCAATTCGCCATCGACGTTGCCGAGCAGGAACACGTTGCGCTTCAGATTGTGGAGGGCTTCCATGGATCCGGTGAGGAACGTCCAACGGTCTCCGGCCTGGTGCCGTTTGCCGTAGGCGGCGAGCACCTCCGGCGTATCGCGCGCGGGGTCGACCGTGAAGCTGACCATGCGCACATCGGGCAGTTCGGCTGTGCCGTCCTGCACCTGGCGCATCTGATGGCTCATGCGCGGGCACGGCCCGTTGCAGTTGGTGAAGATGAAATTCGCCACCCAGATGCGTCCGCGCAATTCCTTGGCGGAATCAAACGGCGTGCCGCGATGGGATGTCAGTTCAAAGGCGGGCACTTCCCCAAACACTTCGAGGGGAGGATGTTCGCGGCCGCAGCCTGCCGCCAGCAGCACAAGCAGCAGTAGAAGTGGTTTCACGTGTGCGTCAGTAGCGGTCGATGAGCATCAGCCCGTAGAGCACGGGCAGATACACAACCGAGGCCAGCAACACGCCGCGCGCGCGCAGAATGGTGCGCTCCTTCGCCACGCGGAATCCGGCGCGAAGGAAGAACAGGCCCATCGCCACGGCGCCGATGCTGTACCAGAGGCCCGCCATCGAGAGATAGGCGGGGAGCAGGCTTACGGGGATCAGCACGATGGATGCGATGAGAATCTGGCGGGCGGTGGATGCGCCGTCGGGTTCCACCACCGGCAGCATGCGGATGCCGGCGCGCTGGTAATCCTCACGGTACATCCAGGCGATTGCGTAGAAGTGCGGGAATTGCCAGAGGAAGAGAATCGCGTACAACGCCCATGCGTCCCAGGTGAGGGCGTTTGCGGCGGCGGCAAATCCAATGAGCGGAGGCATGGCGCCGGGAATGGCGCCGACGGTGGTGGAATGCCACGACCGTTGTTTCAGCGGAGTATATAAGAGCAGATAGCTGGCTTCGGTGAACAGGCCGAGCCAGGCGGTGAGCGGGTTCGCCCCATAGTAGAGTTCGACGAAACCTACCACGGAGAGGATGAGGCCGAAGACAATCGCCGCCCGGGGTGTGATGCGTCCCGTGGGCAGCGGCCGTTGTTTGGTGCGGTGCATGCGCGAGTCGGCGTCGCGCTCATACCATTGATTGAGTGTGAAGGTGCCGGATGCCAGCAGCCCAGTGCCGATAATGGCGTGCAGAAGAACCATCCAGTCGATGCCGGTGGTGGTTCCAAACCAGTAGCCGATGGCCGTGCTCATCAGGATGAGCCAAGTCACACGCGGCTTGGTGAGTGCAATGTAGTCCTTCATGTATTGGGATAAAACGGAACTCTTTTTATTCTACCCTTTATAGGTGAAGTCCGCAGTGACGGTCTGCTGCGCTTCCACCTTGATTTTCAACTCCTGCACGCCGTAACGCTCCTGCCAGACTTCGAGCGTGTATTCGCCGGCGGGAACATCTTTGATGGTAAATGTTCCGTCGTCACCGGTGATGGCGAAGAAGGGATGCGAAGAAACGCCGACCCAGGCGCGCATCCAGGGGTGGATGTTGCACTTGAACAGAATGGGGGGAAGCTCCGGCTTGGGGAACGATTTGATCTTCAGATCGCCCTTCGGAGGCTGCGATTCGTTCCATTCGCGGTTGATCTTCGGCATGGGGTGAATGTTGTGATTGGTGTCGTCGGAGTTGGAGATTTCCAATGTCTGGTTGACCATCAGGCCGACGACATGCGGCGTGTAGATGCAGCCCTTTTGATCGAGCTTCACGGAAGTGGCGGGGGTGGGATATTCGCGTTCGGGGAGGCCGGATTTGATGTAGATGAAGGCGTTCTTGAGCGTTCCGTTGTCATTCAGCACGACGTCTTCGGAGTACACGGGGCCGGTGTGCATGCGGGCGCAGGCGGGCGTGGCGTCCATGCTGAGGGGCTTCGGCTCGGGCTTCGTGCCGGTGAAGGCGACCTTGCCCTGAATGGTGCCGAGGGTGGCCGGATCGGCAGGCGCAGCCGGGGGCGCGGAGGCGGGCTGCTTGCTGGACGACTCCGAACCTCCACCACCTCCGCAGGAGATGAGGAAGGCCGCGGCCAGCGGCACAAAAAACATTTTCGTACTCATTTGTTTTAGGCCTCGTTACAGCTTTGGGAAGTCAGACGGGGTTGAATCTTTCAGGGTACCAGAACGGCGCGCTTCCGGGGTAGACTTTTCCAAGCGCAAAAGCATCGGCTAAGCTAGAAAAGATGCGAGTACTGCTTTTCCTTTGCCTGACGGGCTCATTGAGTGCGCAAGTCGTGCGCGTGGAACAGGCATTTGGCGGCATGGAGTGCGCTTCCTGCGCGGACTTCATCAAGAATAAGCTGGAGAAGAATCCCGGTGTCGCGGCGGTGCAGATTGACGCGAAGAAGGGAGTGGTGGCGGTGGACCTGAAGCCGGATGGCAAGGTGAAGCCGCAATTGATCCGCGATTGGGTGCAGCAGAGCGGATACCAGATCAAGGCCACGACATTGACGGCGCGCGGCACGGTGGAGATGGATCGCGGCGTGATGAGCCTGAATCTGGATGGCACGAATAAGCTGGTGCTGCTGGATCATGAGTTCCTGCTCCGAGAACAGTTCCGCAAGAAGGTGGAGATCACCGGCGTGCTGGAAAAAGCGAAACTGGGCGATCAATCCATCGATGCGGTGGGCGTCAAGACGATGAAGCCGGCGAAGTAGGTTTTCTGTGATGCTCACGCGCAGAGAGATGCTGGCGGCGAGCTTTGCGGCGCTGCAACAACGGCCGCCGAACGTGCTGCTGATTCTGGCGGACGATCTCGGCTCGACTGATACGGGGTTCGCGGGCGGCGATATCCCCACGCCGCATATCGACCGCATCGCCAAGGAAGGCGTGCAGCTGACCAATTTCTACGCCACGCCGCTGTGCACGCCGACGCGAGCTTCGTTGCTGACGGGGCGCAATCCGGTGCGCTACGGGCTGATCTATTCGGTGATCCGGCCGTGGTCTTCGTACGGGTTGCCACAGGACGAGCACACGATGGCGGAGAGTTTTCGCTCCGCCGGCTATCAAACGGCGATCATCGGCAAGTGGCACCTGGGACATACGAATCGCCGGTTCCTGCCGAACGCTCGCGGGTTCGATCATTTCTACGGGCATGTGAACGCGGAGATCGACTACTTCACGCACACCAAGCTCGATGGGCTGGACTGGCAGCGCAATGGCAAGGGCCTGCGGGAAGAAGGCTATGCCACGGATTTGCTGGGCGCCGAAGCCGTTCGCTGGCTGGCACAGCGCGACCGGGCGCGGCCGTTCTTTCTCTATCTGCCGTTCAATGCCGTGCACTCGCCGATGCAGGCGCCGGAACCGCTGCTGGCGAAATATGTTTCCATCGGCAATCGCAACCGGCGCGCGTATGCGGCGATGCTGGACGCCATGGACACGGCCATCGGCAACGTGTTGGGCGCGCTCGATCGCGATGGGTCACTGGCAAATACGATCGTCGTGTTTCTCAGCGACAATGGCGGCGCGTTGGGGCAGGGGGCGCGCAATGGTTCGCTGCGGGCGGGCAAGCTGACGGTGTATGAAGGCGGAGTGCGGGCGTGCGCGGCCATCCGTTATCCGGCGCGTCTGGCGCGTGGCGTGGCGATGGGGCAACGTATGTCGGTGCTCGATCTCTTCCCTACCCTGTGCGCGGCGGCGGGCGTTAAGCCGGGAAACAAGAAGCCGCTCGATGGGCGCAACATGTGGCCCGCGCTGACGGCGGGGGAGTCCGTGGAAGGGCGATCGTTGTTCTGGGCGGCCAAGCGCAATGAAACGCAGGACCGGCAGCACGCGGTGCTTTCGGGGGATTGGAAACTGGTGGAGACGGTGGCCGATGACCGCAAGGTGTCGCTGGCCTTGTATCACCTGGGCCAGGATCCGGCGGAGAAGAACGACGTCGCCGGCGAGCATCGGGATGTGCTCGAGCGTTTGCGCGCGGAGTTGGAGGAGTGGAGGAAACTGCATCCGCGCACGGATATCGACAGTTCGATGAATCCGCATCCGGGCTGGGTGGCGCCGTCGGATTACGCGCAACTGGCGGCGGAATACGAGCCGCTGCGTTAAGGGGAACTGGCGATGAGATAAGCGGCCATCGCCACTCCGAAGGCGGTCAGCAGCAGCGCCAGCGATACGGCAAGCCACGATGCCCTGGCGTGGGCGTGCAAGCGCTGGTTGAGATGCTTCACCTGCCGCCAGTACTGCCAGGAAGACAAGAGGCTCACCAGCGATCCCAGGATGACGAGACTGGTCCCGAGCCACATGGACTTGCTGGTGGTCACGGGGACCGATTCCGGAGCACTGACCTGCATGATTCGCAGCACCAGGCCAAAACGCGAGACCACGAAGCCGATCCCCATCATGGAGAGTCCGGTGCGGATATAGGCGAGTGTGGTGCGTTCGGCGGCGAGATATTCGCGCAGATCGGGCGGCTGTCGCGTATCGCTGGGGGCATTTGCCTGTACGCTTCGGTTCGCTGCCATCGCAACCGCCGTTCCGCCTCTGCTGCGTGCTTTTTCGTCAGCCCTTCTTCTTGCCGGATTTGACCGCTTTCGCTGGCGTCGAGCGCGCCTTCAGCAGCCGTTCCACCACGGCCCGCAGGTTCTTCTCTTCGGCCTCGCCGAAGAAGGCGGCATCATCGCCGCCGTGCTGTTCGACGATGTTGAAATTGTGATCGACGAACGCAACCATCGGCAAAAGCAGGCGTTGCATGGGCAGGTGCTGCATGAAGAACATGCACGTATCCTGGCTCACCGAGCCCACGGGAAACGTGACGTTGTGATCGCGCTTGTAGCCCACGACGTCGCCGCCCGGATTGATGGCCGCGCCGATGGCCATGAAGCCCTGGCCCGCGTAATCGCGGTACACCAGTTCGGTGGTGCGAGAGGCGCGCTGGCAATGCGAGCAGTAGGTGAGCAGAAATTCGACGGCGACCACCTTGCCTTTGTACTGGCTCAGCCGCACGGGCGGCAGGCTGTTCGGCATGGTGATGGCAATATCGGGAGCGGGGCGCGGGATGGTGGCGCCCTGGAGCAGACCCGCCAGCGGCAGCGCCGGCAGTGCGGTCTTCAGCAGATCTCTGCGCCGCATGAATCAGCTCTTCTTGCCCTTGCCCGCTGCGCCGGCGGGCTCTTTGATCAGTTCCTCAACGATCTGGCGCATGCGCTGTTCGCTGTGCAGAGCTTCCTGCCCGACGGGATTCGACTGGTAGCGGATGTTACCGCGGCGATCGATGAAGGCGACCATCGGCACCGTCAAACGCATCATGGCGGAGAAGGACATGTACTCCAGCACTTTTTCGCGGCTCACCACGCCAACCGGATAGTTGACGTTGTTTTCTTTGATGAAGGCCGGCACCAGCATCATGGCGCCGTCGTTGAAGGCCGCACCGATGGGCTGCAGGCCGCGCGGCCCGAATTCGCGATTCAGCGCCGACAGATGCCGCGATGCCTCCTGGCAGTGCGAGCAGGTGGTGAATAGAAACTCCACTACGCAGACCTTGCCGGCATAGCGCGACGTGTTCAGCTTCGTGCCGTCCGGCAGGATGACATCGAGCGGCATGGCCTTGCGGGGCAACTGCGGCTCCTGCGCGGCCAAGGGAAGCGCCAGCGCACTGGCGGCGGAACATTCGATAAAGTTGCGTCTGTTCATGGTTCGGATTTCCGGCTTCTCCAGGTTAGTGTATCATCCACTACTGTAGACCTTGACGCGCCAGCAGCGGCTCCAGTTGCGGATCGCGTCCGCGAAAGGCGCGAAACAGCTCGGCGGGATCTTCCGTATCGCCCTTCTCCAGAATTTGACGGCGGAACCGCAAACCTGTCTCGCGGTCGAAGACACCTTTTTCACGGAAGAGCGAAAACGCGTCGGCGTCCAGCACTTCCGCCCACTTATAGGAATAGTAACCCGCGCCATAGCCGACGGGACTCGCGAACAGGTGGGTGAAGGCGAGAATCATGGCGTAGGGTTCGGGCAAGGGGGCGGGCGCGAACTGCTGCAGAATGGCGCGTGTGTAGGCCACGATATCACCGTCGCGCGCGGGGTCGTATTCGCGGTGCAGCTTCAGGTCGGTGATGCCGAAGCTCAACTGGCGCATCTGCCCGGCGGCGGCACGGAAGTTGCGGGCTTTGCGCATCTTCTGGAACAGATCTTCGGGGATGGGCGCCCCCGTTTGCCAGTGGCGGGCAAACAGATCGAGCGAGGGCCGCTCCCAACACCAGTTCTCCATGATCTGCGAGGGCAGTTCGACGAAATCCCAGGCAACGCTGGTTCCGGACAGGCCGCGCACCTCGACGCGGCTCAGGCAGTGGTGCAACAGATGGCCGAATTCGTGGAATACGGTCTCCACTTCGCGATGGGTGAGCAGCGCCGGCTTGCCCTCGACGGGCGGCGTCATGTTGCCGCAGATGAGTCCGACGTGATGGCGTCCGGCAACGGCGGGCTCGCCGGTGAGGAAGGCGTCCATCCACGCGCCGCCGCGCTTGTCCTCGCGCGGAAACCAATCGCTGTAGAAGGAGCCGAGCAGCGCATCGCCCTCGCGGATCTCGTAGTATTTGACGTCGGGATGCCAGCCGGGCACGCCATCCACGGGACGCACGGTTACGCCATACAGCCGCTCGACTGTTTCAAACATTCCCGCCACAACCTGTTCCAGCGGGAAATAGGGCCGCAGTTGCTCTTCGTCAAAATCGTACCGGGCCTGGCGTTCCTTTTCGGCGTAGTAGGCCACGTCCCATGGAGCGAGCGGAGGGGCATCGGGCCCTTCGAGTTCGCGGCGGAAGGCGGCCAGCGCCTCACACTCGGCGGCGAAGAAGCCGGCCGTTTTCGCCTTTAGGCTCTCCAGGAACTCGCAGGCGCGGGCGCCCGTTTTCGCCATGCGGTCCACCAGTACGAGGTCGGCGAAATCGGCGAACCCGAGCAATCGCGCCTTTTCCTTGCGCAGGGCGAGAATGCGCGACGCCAGCGGGTGGTTGTCATGTTCGCCGGAAGAAGCGCGGTTGGCGTAGACGCGGTAGAAGCGCTCGCGCACGGCGG
>CALFYN010000801.1 GCA_937952345.1 uncultured Acidobacteriota bacterium | reverse complement strand
GAAGGCGACACCACGGAGAGCGACACCGTTCAATCGGTGTGAATCCGCCGGTACGCCGCATCCATGAACTCGGCCATCGTCCGCTCCGGCTTGCTCTGCGCCAATCCCGCCAGCATCCCCGTACGGTCCGCCGCCGATCGCTCCGCGCCGGTCTTGAACTTGGCCTCAATATTTTCGATGTCCATCTCGAACATCACCGCACCGCGTAACATGTTGCTCTTATAGGTTGCGCTCAGCCCGTCCATCGTCCAGTTCGTCTCTTCATGGGCCTCATGCCGCGACGTCAGCCTCGTGAGAAATGCCTCCAGACGTTCCGCATCCCGCACAACCCTCGCCCGCCCCGTCACATGCACCACCGCGAAGTTCCATGTCGGCACACTCTGCTCCGTCTCATACCACGCTGGCGAAATATAGGCGTGCGGACCCCGAAACACAATCAGCGTATCCTGTTCGCCGTCGAAGGCCTCCAGTTGCGGATTCCCCTTCGCCAGGTGCCCTTCAATCCGTCCGATCCGGCCCCCGTCACGGCTCAGCAACAGCGGCACATGCGACGCCTGCAACCCGGGTTTCGCCGTAATGACCGTCGCAAACGGGAATTCCTCCAGGAACGACAGAATCCGTTCCGGATCCCGCTCCCGGTGCCGCTCCGGAATATAGATCGTTTCCATAGGCCGCGTATGTTAGCATAGAAGACTACCCGGCACTCATGATACGCTCCTTCCGGGGCATTACTCCCAAAGTCGCCCCATCTTGTTACATTGATCCCAGCGCGCAGTTGATCGGCGATATCGTCATCGGCGAAAACTCCAGCGTCTGGCCCAACGCCACCATCCGTGGTGACGTACACTACATCCGCATCGGCGACACCACCAGCGTCCAGGACAATTCCGTCCTCCACGTGGAGTATCAGAAACACCCGTTGATCATCGGAAATCGAGTCACCATCGGCCATTCCGTGGTTCTCCACGGATGCACCATCGAAGACGATTGCCTCATCGGCATCGGCGCCATCGTGCTCAACGGCGCCCGCATCGGACAAGGTTCGGTCATCGCCGCCGGAGCGCTCGTCCCCGAAGGAGCCGATATCCCAGCCTTCAGCCTCGTCATGGGAGTGCCCGCCAAAGTCCGTCGTGAAGTGACCCTGGAAGAACGCGAGCGCTTCAAACGCAACGCCGAACATTACAGCGATCTGCGCCAGGCATACAAGGAAGAAACCAATTGATTCGAGCCGTCAAAGGAACCCGCGACATTCTGCCGCCCGATTCCCATGTCTGGAATCGCGTCGAAGCCGTGTCACGCAGCGTGATGCATTCCTATAACTACAGCGAAGTGCGCACGCCAATCTTCGAGGAAACCGCCCTCTTTGCCCGCGGCGTCGGTGAGGAAACCGACATCGTTTCGAAGGAAATGTACACCTTCGACGACAAAGACGGCTCATCGCTCACCCTGCGCCCCGAAAACACCGCTTCCGTCATTCGCTCCTACATCGAGCATCGCCTCGACCAGCGCCCCGGCCTCCAGAAGCTCTACTACATCGGCCCCATGTTCCGCCGCGAGCGTCCGCAGAAAGGCCGCTACCGTCAGTTCTCCCAAATCGGCGCCGAAGTCATCGGATCCGAATCCCCCGCCGTCGATGCCGAAGTCATCGAAATGGTGGTGGAAATCCTTTCCCGTTGCGGCCTCGAAGGGTTCCACCTCATCCTCAATTCGGTCGGCTGCAAGGAATGCCGCCCGAAATTCATCGCCAAACTCAAAGAGGAACTCGCCACTAAAGCCTCGCAGTTGTGTGAGGATTGCCAGCGCCGCTCCACCACGAACGCGCTGCGCGTGCTCGATTGCAAGATCCCCCACGACCAGCCCATCATCGAAACGCTGCCGTCCATCCTCGACCACCTTTGCGAAGCGTGCGCCAAACACTTCGCCGCTGTCCGCATGTTTCTCGATGACCGCGGCATCGCCTACGAAGTCCGCCCCCGTCTGGTGCGCGGCCTCGACTACTACATGCGCACCACGTTCGAAGTGGTCCACGGTGCCCTCGGCGCGCAGAACTCCGTTCTCGGCGGAGGCCGCTACGATGGGCTCGCCGAATCGCTCGGCTCGCGTGTCCATTCGCCCGGCATCGGCTTCTCCATTGGAGAAGACCGCCTGGTGATGAGCGTCCAGGAAGCCCAGCCGAACGCCGTGCACGGCTCCATTGATCTCTACATCGCTCCCATGGGCGAAAACGCGCTGCGGCACTCCACCGCCCTGGCGCGCGATCTGCGCAGGCACGGCGTTCGCGTCGACCTTGCGTTCGAAGGTAAGTTGAAGCGGGCCATGGAACTCGCCAACAAGTTGAATGCCCGCTATACCCTAATCGTTGGTGATAACGAAATTTCGTCCGGTTTCTATGCCCTCAAAAACATGGCATCGGGCGAGCAGGAGAATGTTACCCGCGACCAGCTCGCGGAGCGTCTGTATGGCTGAAACACCCGAACAACGTCAATCCGTTCCTCTCGATTTCCTCGGAGAACTGCGCCGCACGCATCATTGCGGCGAACTGCGCCCTTCCGACGCGGGCAAGCGCGCCCTTCTCATGGGCTGGGTTCACCGCCGCCGCGATCTCGGCGCGGTCATCTTCATCCATCTCCGCGACCGCGAGGGTGTCACCCAGGTCGTCTTCCACGAGGACGTCAGCGCTGAGGTGCACGCCAAAGCTGAGATCGTGCGCAGCGAATTCGTCATCGCCGTCGAAGGCCACGTCGAAAAGCGTAGCGATTCCACCATCAATCCCAATATCCCCACCGGCGAAGTGGAAGTCGTCGCCGACAAAATCTGGATTCTCAACGAAAGCCGCGTGCCGCCGTTCCCGCTCGACGAATTCTCCGAAATCGCCGAAGACGTCCGCCTCAAGTACCGCTACGTGGATCTGCGCCGCCCGCAGATGCAGAAGAACATCATTCTGCGTTCCAAGATCTCCTTCGCCGTGCGCGAATACCTCTACTCGCAGGGTTTCCTCGAAATCGAAACACCCTTCATGACCAAGTCGACGCCCGAAGGCGCGCGTGACTTCCTTGTCCCCAGCCGCATGTCCCAGGGCTATTTCTATGCGCTGCCGCAGTCCCCGCAGATCTTCAAGCAACTCCTCATGGTCTCCGGCTATGAAAAGTACTTCCAAATCGTGCGCTGCTTCCGCGACGAAGATCTCCGTGCCGACCGCCAGTACGAATTCACCCAAATCGACATGGAGATGTCCTTCCCGCAACCCGAGACCATCTACAACGCCGTCGAAGGTATGGTGAAGCAGATATTCGTAGCCGCCGGATTCGATGTGGAAACCCCGTTCCCGCGCCTCACCTACGCGCAGGCGATGCGCTCCTACGGCATCGACAAGCCCGACATGCGCATCCCGCCCTTCTACTGCGTCGAAGACCTCTTCGAAGGCAGCGGATTGACGGCCGATGGCTTGCCGCTGGTGGCTATCGTCATCCCCAACACCGGCCAGCCGTCCCGTAAGGAACGCGACGATCTCAAAGCCTACGGACAGGAGCGGGGCCTCCGCGTCTACGACGACGCCAAGCGCCTCGAACGCGACTTCCCCGAGCAGATGGCCAAAGTCCGCGAACGCAGCGGGGCAGGGGAGAACGACCTGCTCATCCTCGCCGGCTGGGTCGGCGAAAAGAAGGGCCACCGCCCCGAAGAGACCGTTCTGCTCGCCTGCGGCCAACTCCGCCTCGAAGCCGCCCGCAAGTACGAAGCCAAACACAAATGTTTCGAACAGAATCGCTTCAAATTGTTATGGGTCGTTGATTTCCCCATGTTCGAATGGGACGAGGAAGAAAGCCGCTGGAACGCTGCTCATCACCCCTTCACCTCCGTCCACGATGAGGACCTCGAAAAGCTAACCTCCGACCCCGCCCGTTGCCGCGCCAAATCCTACGACATCGTCATGGACGGCATTGAACTCGGTTCCGGCTCCATCCGTATTCACCGCCGCGACGTGCAGGCCAAGGTGTTCGCCGCGCTCGGCCTCAGTGATGAAGAAGCCCGCATGAAGTTCGGCTTCCTGCTGGATGCCCTCGAATACGGTGCTCCACCACACGGCGGAATCGCCCTCGGCCTCGATCGCCTCGTCATGCTGCTCGCCGGCGAAAAGTCCATCCGCGAGGTCATTCCGTTCCCCAAGACCGCCAAGGGTACCGACCTCATGTGCGACGCGCCTTCACAGGTTCCGGAGAAATCCCTCCGCGACCTCGGCATCGCACTGCGCCGCCCACCGCAGTAGGCCCGTCATCCCAGGCTCTCGCCCTCGGCTGCGGCCGCACGGCGGTTCATGACGAAATAAATCACCGGCACCGTCATTCGCGACAACAGCAAACTCGCGATTTCACCGGCCATCAGCGCAATCGCCAATCCCTGAAAAATGGGGTCGAACAAAATCACACTCGACCCCACCACCACCGCCGCCGCCGTCAGCATCATCGGCCGGAACCGCACCGCCCCCGCATCGATTACAGCCTGATCCAGCGCCATTCCTTCCTTCCGCCGCAATTCAATAAAGTCCACCAGAATAATTGAATTGCGCACCACGATCCCCGCGCCGGCAATGAACCCGATCATCGATGTCGCCGTAAAGAACGCGTTCAGCATGCCGTGCGCGGGCAGAATGCCCACCAGCGAAAACGGAATCGCCGTCATGATGATCAGCGGCGTCAGGAACGATTCGAACCATCCCACCACCAGCACGTAAATCAACACCAGCACAGCCGCGAACGCAATCCCTAAATCGCGGAATACCTCATACGTGATGTGCCACTCCCCATCCCACTTCATGGCGTACACACGCGTGTTCGTAGGCTGCTCCGCCGTAAACTGCTCGATGGCGATCTTCGGACCCAGCGCCAGAATCGCGTACACAGGGCTCTCCATCGCACCCGCGATATCCGCCGTGACGTACGTCACCGGCATCAGGTTCTTGTGGTAGATGCTTTTGTCTTCCACATCCTGCTCCACACGCACCACCTCGCGCAGCGATACGCCCTGCACCTTCAACTCCAGCATGCGGTCCAGGTCGGAACGCGCCACCCTGTTCAACCGCACGCGTAATGCGATATCTTCCTTCGCGGAACTGTCGTGCAACAACCCCGCGCTCTCTCCCGCCGACGCAATCCGCAGCGTCTCCGCCACCGCCGCCTCGCTAATGCCGTGCGACGCCGCCCGATGCCGGTCCACCACAATGCGCTGCTTCGGCTGATCGTCTTCCACGTACCAATCCACGTCCACCACCCCGTCAATGGACTCCATCGCCTCCTTGATCTTGCGCGCCTCGGCCAGCCGTCCTTCCGCTGTGGGGCCATAAACCTCCGCCACCAGCGTCTGCAACACCGGCGGACCCGGTGGAACCTCGGCCACCTTGATATTCGCACCCATCTCCCGCGCAATCGGCAGCAAAGCAGTCCGTACGCTCTTGGCGATGTCGTGGCTCTGCCTGTCTCGATGTTCCTTGCCCAGCAGATTGATCTGAATGTCCGCGATGTTCGCGCCCGCGCGCAGATAGTAATGCCTTACCAGACCGTTGAAGTTGAATGGCGACGCCGTCCCGCTATACGTCTGCACATCGGTCACCTCGGGCTGCTGCAGCGCCGTTTCCGCCAGCCGCCGCGCCACCTGCGCCGTCCGCTCCAGCGGAGTCCCCTCCGGCATGTCGATGATCACCTGAAACTCGCTCTTGTTGTCGAACGGCAGCATTTTCACCTTCACAAACTGGATGTATACCAGCGCCATCGACCCCAGCAGCAGAACCACCACACCCGCCAGAAATCCAAACCGGGCGAAGCCATTGTGCAACAGCGTTCCCATCACTCTCCGGTACAGTCGCGTCGACCAGTCCTCCGTGCCATGCCCATCGTGCCCGCCCGTCGCCTTCAAAACCCGCACCGCGACATAAGGCGTCACGATGAACGCCACGATCAACGAAAACACCATCGCCGCCGAAGCGCCGATTGGAATCGGCCGCATATATGGGCCCATCAACCCGCTCACAAACGCCATCGGGAGAATCGCCGCAATCACCGTCAATGTGGCAAGGATAGTCGGATTACCGACTTCATCAACGGCGATCGCGGCGATTTCCTTAAGAGGCTTGCCATGATTCTCCGGCAGCCTCTGATGCCGCACCAGATTCTCCACAACAACAATCGCATCGTCCACCAGAATGCCGATGGAAAAAATCAGCGCGAACAGCGTGATGCGATTGAGCGTGTATCCGTACAAATAGAAAGTCGTCAGCGTCAGAGCCAGTGTCACCGGAATCGCCGCGAAGACAATCAGCGATTCCCGCAGCCCCAGCGTGATTGCAATCAGCAGGCTCACGCTCACCACGGCAATGCCCATGTGGTAGAGCAATTCGTTCGATTTCTCCGCCGCGGTCTCGCCGTAGTGGCGTGTGATGCTGGTTTCCACATCCGCCGGAATCACCGTGCCCTTCAGCGGTTCCAACCGCTCCAGCACGTGCTCGGCTACCGCAATCGCATTCGTTCCCTTGCGCTTGGCGATGGAAAGCGTCACCGCCGGCGTAAACCCCTGCGCGGTTCCGTACTGCACAAACTGCACCGGCTCTTCTCCGCCATCGGCCACCGTCGCCACATCGCGCACATAAACCGCGCGGCCATTCGAAACACCTACCACCACATCGTTCACTTGGGCCGCCGTCTGTAAGTAACCGCCCGCTTCCAAAATGATGTTCCGGTTCTCGCTCGTGTACTGTCCGGCCGGCACCCTTTGATTCGCCGCACTCAGAGCACCCCGCACCTGCGACGCGCTCAGCCCGTAGGTTGCCAGCCGCGCCGGATCCAACTCCACCCGCACCTCGCGCCGCTGCCCGCCGATCATCTGCACCGCCGATACGTCCGGCGTTTGCTTGATCGTGTCGTGCACCTGCGCCGCGATCCTCCGCAGATCGAAATCGCTGTAGCGTGCGCTGTGCAGCGTGAGCGCCAGAATCGGCACATCGTCGATCGAACGCGGCTTCACCAGCGGCTGCGAAGCTCCTGGAGGAATCAGATCGAAATTCGCCAGCATCTTCTGATTCAACTTGACGATGCTTTTTTCCTCGTCCTCGCCCACCTTGAACCGCACAATCGCCAGCGCTCCGCCGGGGCTCGATGTGGAGTACACATACTCCACCCCCGGAATCTCCCACAGCAGCTTCTCCATCGGCTTGGTGACGCGCTCCTCAACATCGCGCGCCGAAGCGCCCGGCATCGCCACGAACACGTCAATCATCGGCACGATAATCTGCGGCTCTTCCTCGCGCGGCAGATTCACGATCGAAAACAAGCCCACCAGAATCGAAGAAAGAATGAACAGCGGTGTCAGCCGCGAGTCGAGAAACGCTTGCGCCAGCCGGCCCGAGATGCCGAGTTTCATCGCCGCACCTCGGCTCTTGCTCCATCGCGCAAGTCCGAAGGAATCGGGCTCACCACCTCCTCGCCTTCCTGCAATCCGCTCAGGACGCGCACCATGTCCCCCCGCCGCTCGCCCAGCGTCACCATGCGGGTTCGCGCCACGCCGCCATCCACTACAAACGCCACCTGCAGTGACCCTTCGCTACGCACCGCCGTCGTCGGAACCAGCACTACACGCTCCGCTCCAGCCCCGAAACTCGCCCGCCCCGACATGCCCGAACGCAAATTCGCCACGCCAGGCAGATCCAGTTTCACCGTCACGGTGCGCGTCGCCGGATCGATGGCCGGCACAATCTCACTCACCGTGGCCCGCACCGTCCGGTCCAGCGCCTCCACCCTCACCTCCACTGCCGTGCCCCGCTTCACCGAAGGAAGCAGCGATTCATCGAGAGGCGTCTCCAGCCGGTACGATCCCACCTGCTCGATCAGCAACAGCGGAGCGCCCGGCGTCGCCAGATTCCCCGGTTCCACGCGCTTCTCCGAAACCACGCCCGCAAACGGCGCCGTGATCTGCGTATAGGCTTGCTGAATCCCAGCAATCTGCACTTGCTCGCGAGCCTGCGCAATGCGCGCGTCCAACTGCTTCCGTTTCGCCTCCGCCATTTCCACATTGGCCTGCGCCAGCCGGAATCTCGCCTGCGCCTCATCGAACTCCTGGTTCGAAATCGACTTCTTCTCGAACAATCCCTTCATCCGGTCGAACGTCACCTGAGCCAGTTCCCGCTGCGCCTTGGCCGCGCGAATCGCACTCTCCACTTCGGCTTCGGCGCTCTGCGCCTCCCGCTGCGCTTCCATCGCCTGGCGCTGTGCAACATCGAGATCTTTGGAGTCGAGAGTGATCAACACCTGCCCCGCGCGCACCGTATCGCCTTGGCTCACGCGCACCTCGCGTACATACGCCATAATGCGTGACGAGACGCTCGCCGTATTCCGAGCCCGCACCGTGCCCACCACCTCACGCGAGGTTGGCCATTCGGCCGCGGCCACTTTTGCCACCTGCACCGAAACCGGAGTGGTGGCAACGGCGGCCTTCTTCACCGCCTCTTCCTTATGCCCACACGAGGCGAGCAGCACAGATCCAACTACCAGTAATATCTTCTTCATCGCAACACCTCGGAATCGGCGGTCAATCCGCCCGCGGCCAACTCCAGCATCACCGCGGCCACACGTTGATCGTGCACCGCCATCAATCGCCTCAATCGCGATTCCAGTACCGCCACCTGGTTCCGCAACAAATCCGTCACCGTGCTCAGCCCGCCTTCATAACGATTGCGCGTAATGCGCAAACTCTCCTCCGCCTGCGCCACGGCCGCGGCCGATAGCGCGATGCGTTCCGTGGCCGCCGACAAATCGGCGTGTGCCCGCCGCACCTCCAGCTTCGCTCCATTGCGCACCTGATCCGCCTGCGATCGCGTCGCCGCCACCATCTGCTGCGATTCTCGAATCCGGCCGCGATCCGCAAAGCCATTGAACAAATTCCATTGCAGAGTCACCCCGGCAAACCAGTTGCCTCCCGCCTGCGTCACGAAACGTCCGCGATCCGCTTCCAAAACTCCGCGCACGGAAACGCGCGGAAAATACGCCGCCCGCGCCTGCGCCGATTGCCGCTCCGCCAGTTGTATTCCCAACAGCGCCTGCCGTGCCTCGGCCCGATCCGTCGCCGCCTTCGATTCATACCCCTGCCGTTCCCCCGGCAGTGCGGCCAGTTGCCCGAGCGTGGTCGTCAGCTTGTGATCCGTATCCAGCGGCGCCCCCAGCGTCTCATTCAACGCTGCCCGCGCCACGTCCAGATCCGCCTTGCGCCGTACCTCTTGTTCTTTCATTGCCGCCAGGTGCACCGCAATCGACAACACATCGGCATCGGTGGAAAGCCCCGCTTCGCGAATCGTGCGCGCCCGCGCCAGATCCGCCTCCGCCGCTTTCACTGCCTCCCCTGCTACCCGCAGTCCCTCCTCGGTCAGCAGTACCCCGAGATACGCCCGAGCCGCGCCCGCCGCCAGATTCATCTCCAATTGCCGCTTTTCCTCGGCGCTCAATTGCTTGCGCAGATCCGCCGATTCAATATTCCGCTTCGTCACACCGGCATCGAATAATGTCTGCTCGGCGCTCAGCACCGATTGAAAATTGTTTACGGAAGCCGGATTGTTCAGCGTGTCGATCGCAAAATTCCGTTCCGTGAATCGGCGCTGTGCCAGCAGGCTCGAAAACACGAACACCGGGTTGTTGCTGCGCTGATAGGACTCCATATAGTTCACTTTGGGGAGATACCCGCTTTGGGCCTGTTCCCGTTGCAGCGCCGCTGCGTTCAACCTTGCATCGGCCGCTTTTATCGAAGGATGCTGCTTCTGCGCCGCGCGCACCGCATCGGCCAGGGATAGATCTTCGGCCTGAACCGTGGCCAGTATCAGACGGATGAGAAGGATCACCATCATGGCTTGAGGATGCAAAATCCGCAGATCGGTGACAAGTCGCCCCCCTCCATACTGCTACCATCAAGAGGTAAACCTCATGTCCAAAGGCGCCGAGGAAGTCGAACTGGCAAAACGCCTCATTGCGGGGGATTCCTCCGCCTTCGAGCCTTTTGTTTCTCTCTTCCAACACAAATTGTTCCATTACAGCTTTCTCACCTGCGGCCAGCGCGAAGACGCCGAAGAAGTCGCCCAGGAAACTTTGCTAAAGGTCTTTGAAAGCCTCCACACCCTCCGCGAGCCTGAGCGAATTCGCTCCTGGGTCTACACCATCGCTCGAAATCTTTGTTACATGAAACGCCGCAAGAGCATCTTCGCACCAGAGGAAGAAATTTCCTTGGACCAGTTGATGCCCAGCTTCCGGCAGGATGGCAGCGAGCGAAGAATCGAAATCGCCGACTGGACTTCCTTGCCCGAAGCCCAAGCCATGAATTCCGAGTTGCGCGAAACCTTGCGCCGCGCCATTCGGTCCCTCCCCGACATCTATCGTTCCGTCCTCATGCTCCGCGACGTGGAGGAACTCTCCACGGAGGAAACTGCGGATATACTGGGCGTTACGACCGACGTGGTCAAGACGCGCCTGCACCGGGCTCGTCTCGCCGTCCGGCAAAAACTGGATCAGGAGTTCCACTCCGCGGGAGTCGCACAATGACGAAGCTCGAATGCCAACAGATATTCGCCATGTTGTCGGAGTATCTCGACCGCGAACTGCCGGCCGATCTCTGCGAAACCATCGATACGCACATTGAGAGTTGTCCCCCCTGCGTGGAGTTTGTGAAAAGCCTCGAAAAAACCGTCGCCTATTGCCGCGGTGCGGGAAGCCCCGACGAACAGCCACGCCCCTTGAGCGCCGACAAACTCGATGAACTCCGCCGCGCTTACGAAAGCTCCGTGCCTCCGGTAATCAAGAACAGACCTGCAGCTTCTTGAGCATCTCCACTCCGCCCGGACCCTCTTCCCGCACGCGGAATCCCTGCTTCGCGAAGAACCCCACTACGGCCGGAATGGTCACCAGCCGCACATGGCTCACCCCCGCCGGCGTTTGCTTCAGCAAATAAAAAACCAGAAATCGCCCCAACCCCTGCCCGTGCAGATCCCGCCGCACCATCAACCACGTCAGGCTTGCCAGACCGGAGCTCTCTGCCGCAATGCCGCCGCAACCGGCCAGCGCCCCATCGTGCTCCACCACAAAATAGGAACCCTGCGGCGCATCCAGCCAGTCTTCATATGCCGCACGTTCCGCCGCCGTGAAGTACTCCGGCGCGTTGCCGTCAAACAGCGCCAGACACGCCGCCCGGTCGGCGGCCGTGTATGCTCTCATCTCCATACCGCCGAGTGTAGCGTGATATTCTGACCCCGAAATGATCGTTACCGTTCAGCAGCATATTCTGCAGCAGCAGGAAGATCTCTTCCCCGCCGCCCGCGGCAGTTTCTCCTCGCTCCTTTCCGGCATGACCCTGGCCACCAAAATGATCCAGGCCAAAATCCGCCGCGCTGGCCTCGTCGATATCCTTGGCTCCGCCGGCAACACCAACGTGCAGGGCGAAACACAGCAGAAACTCGACGTCTATGCCAATCAGGCCGTACTCCACTGCCTCGGCACCCGCGAAAGCGTCGCCATGCTCGTCAGCGAAGAAAATGAGCAGCCCATCACCATCGACCGCTCCGAAACCGGAAAATACGTCGTCGTCTTCGATCCCCTCGATGGCTCCTCGAACATCGACGTCAACGTCAGCGTCGGCACCATCTTCTCCATTCTGCGCCGTCCCGACGGTGTCCACGGTCATGCCGCGGTAATGCAGCCCGGCTGGAAGCAGGTGGCCGCCGGATACGTCATGTACGGTTCATCCTCCATCTTTGTCTACACGGCCGGCCAGGGCGTCTTCGGCTTCACGCTCGATCCCGATATTGGCGCCTTCGTCCTCAGCTACCCGAACCTCAGAATGCCCGATCGCGGCACCTATTATTCCGTCAACGAAGCCAACGCCGATAGCTTCCCGCCCCAATATCGCGAGTATCTTTCGGGCCTGCGAGCCCAAGGCTATAGCTCCCGCTATATCGGCTCGCTCGTTGCTGATTTCCATCGCACCTTACTCAAAGGCGGCGTGTTCTTATACCCGCCGACACAGAAGAATCCCGCCGGCAAGCTGCGCCTGCTCTACGAAGCCAATCCGCTCGCCTTCATCGCCGAACAGGCCGGTGGCCTCGCCATCGATGGCGCCACGCGAATCCTCGATATTCAGCCCGAAGGAATCCACCAGCGTACCCCGCTGGTGATGGGCAGCAAGGCGGAAGTCGAAGCCTTTCACCGCTGCCTCCAGCGCCACGCCGTGGCTACTTCTTAACCACTTCCACTCTGCGGTTCTTCGCTCTGCCTTCTTCGGTCCGGTTATCGCCGATGGGCCGTTCCTGCCCGAATCCCGCCGGCGTCATCCGCGACGCATCAATTCCCGCCGCCACCAGCGCCGCCACGACCGACTTCGCCCGCTGTTCCGACAGCGCCTTGTTTCCCGCCGCATTACCCGTGTTGTCCGTATGCCCCTCAATGCCCACCTTCAGCGAAGGACGCTTCTGCAGCATCGTCGCGATTTCAGCCACCGCCGCCTTCGACTCCGGCAGAATATCCGATTTCGCCGTCGCGAATCGAATGTCCAGCGCGATGAATCCGTCTTTGTCAATCGCCGCCGCCATCGCATCCGCCGTGATCACTTGCTGCAGCGCCTCGCGCTCCACGATATGCAAAAAATAAATCCGGCCCGCCGAGGCCTGCACCTCCGCCCATACCTCGGTTTCTCCCCGCTTCGCCTTCATCACGCTGAAGCCCGGAGTGGAAAGCACCACTTCTCCCCCCACTGCCTTCACCGCATTCTCATAATTGCGCACAATCCCGAGCCCGCCCGGATGTTCCTTCAAGTTCTCCAGGTAGTAGTGGATCTTCGTGTAGCGGCCCTCGATTACCGTCGGCGGCTTCGTACGGAACCGGAACGCCGCGAATCCCTGTTGCTGGTAATGCGAGATCCGGTAGCCCGGCATCCGCTTCGGAAACAGCGGATGATCGGAACTGCCCCGCACGTCCGCTTGCCCGTACGCCATGCAGCCCAGAAGAATTGGAGTGAATCGCAAAAAGATATTCATGTCTCAATATCGCATATAAGTGGGCTTTATTGCATCCCCCTTTCTCATTACTTCCATTCGTTTTATACTAAAGTGATTCAGGTGTCCAGGGGCCATCCCCTGTTTTGGAGGTCAGTCTATGTTTCGACTCGTTCAGCTTGGCATGCTCGTCCTTGCCATGTCATGGACATCCTATGCTCAGGAAGTCCGTGCTAGCATTTCCGGCTTGATTACCGATCAGAGCGGTTCTCCCGTTCCCGGTGCCGCCATTTCCGTTCGCAGCGTCTCCACTGGCGCTGTCGTCACCACCCAGAGCAACGACTCCGGGCTATATCTCACCCCGTTCCTCACCCCAGGCACATATTCCCTCGCCGTGGAAAAAGATGGCTTCCGCCGCTCCCAACAGGAAAACATCGTTCTCCAAACCCTCGACAAGGCCCGCATCGACGTGCAACTCCAGGTCGGCGCCGTTGCCGATAGCGTCACCGTCACGGACACGGTCAGCGCTCTGCAAACCGAAACCGCCAGCCGCAGCCAGATCATCTCCAATGAGCTCATCGCCAACATCCCCACGCAGGGCCGCAATCCATTCCAGATTGCCTGGTCCGCCCCCGGCGTAATCAAGACCGGTGGTTGGCGCTACCTCCGCTCCTTCGATATCGCCGGCACTTCCAACTTCTCCGTCAACGGCGGTCGCAACCGCGAAAACGAAGTGCTCATGGACGGTATCAGCAACGTCCGCTCCAACCGCACCG
>CALFYN010000800.1 GCA_937952345.1 uncultured Acidobacteriota bacterium | reverse complement strand
CCAAGTACCGCTTCATCGAAGGCTACGAAGGCAACGCCACCGTGCGCGGCTGGCGCGAGTTCGACAGCATCTATCACTCCGTCTTCGCCTGCATGCGCGGCAAGGGCGGCTACCCCAAGGGACTCGCCTACAGCACCGTCCCCGAAGGTCTCCTGCTGCGGCCTGCCATCCCCAATGATGAACTGTTCGGCACGGATGGAACCTACGGTCCGCGTGCCAACTTCAAGATCTCCCTTCGCGAACTTCCGGAGCATGGCCGTTTCCGCGTCACCGTCTTGGCCGCCAAATACGACGACGGCCTGATGCTCGATCCCAAGACCAGCCCGCAGCCCGCCGACCTGCCCGGCGCCGTCGTAGCCCGCACCCCGAAAACTGCGCAAACCATCCAGATCCCCAAAGCCGGTGTCTATCAGGTGGACGTCCACGCTTCTGACTTCATCCGCCCGCCCGCCGAAGCCGATTCCTCCCGCCTCTCCGAAGGCCTCGCCGGCTCCTGGTCGCTCGATGTCGAAACAGCGGGACTGACCCTCGACGGCACCGCCAAATACGTCAACTCCCCCTTCGGCAAAGCAGTCTCCATCCTCGGCACCGGCGGCACCGCCACCATCGCCCGCACCGAGGCCATGAACGTCGGCGACGGCGAGTTCACCGTCTCCGCCTGGATCCACCCGCGAGCCCTCCGCCACTCCGGCATCATCGCCCTCGGCGCCTACAGTTGGACCCACGGCTGGTACCTCGACATCCCCGACAACAAAGGCAACCTGCGCCTGGAAACCTCCGGACCCACCAACGAATCCAACGGCTCGCTGTCCTCGCCTCCCGGCGTGATCCGCCCCAACGCATGGCAGCACGTCGCCGCCGTCGTCAAGCGCGGCAAGAACGGCGCACGCCTCTACGTCAACGGCTTCCTCGTCGCCAAAGGGGAAATCGGCGCCGCCAACCTCGACAACCCGCGCATGAACCTGCACCTCGGCCGCATCCCCAATACGCCGAATGCCCAGCAGTTCCGCGGCGAGATCGATGAAGTGCGCATCTACCGCCGTGCCCTCGATGACCGCGAGATCCAGGGTCTCGTCGAGCCCGGCCGCCAATTCGCCAAGGCTCCGCCCGAGCGCCCCCAGGAACTCACGGTCACTCTCGGCAACCGCTCCTTCGCCGGCCTCTATGAGCAGCCCGCCTTCGCGGCCGTAAGGCTCAGTGCCGGTCCGCTCACCGTACGCACTGCCTACAACGGCCTGCGCGACATCGACCGCATCGTGCTCACCCCGCTCTCCACCGGCGATCCCATCCACAAGAGCTTCCTCGCCTTTGAAAAGCGCACCCCGCGGCTCGGCGTGCATCTCGGCCTGCGCCGCGATTGCGGCAGCACTTTCGCGCCCGTCGGTCCGCCGCAAACCGTCGCCGGAACAAATCTGGCCAGGTATGTTTTTGAGGGCGCCATCCGCAATTACCCCAGCCCCGAAGTCGAAAAGGACAACGTCAACTACCTCGCCGGCATCAAGGAGATCGCCGTCCGCAGCGAATACACCGACGGCCGCGACATGCCCCGGCTCCTGATCCGCTCCGTTGAGTTCGAGGGTCCCCTCTATGAGTCCTGGCCCCCGGCCACGCACCGCAACATCTTCCTCGCCTCGGCCAATCGCAACAACAACGAATCCTACGCCCGCGAGATCCTCCACAGCTTCGCCACCCGCGCCTGGCGCAGACCCGTCACCGTCGCCGAAGAGGCCTCTCTGATGGCCGTCTACCGCAAGTCCGCCGCCGATGGATCCAGCTTCCAGCAAAGCGTCAAGAATGCGCTTCAGGTGGTGCTCACCTCGCCCCAGTTCCTCTTCCTGGTCGAAACCAGCAGCACGCCCAAGCCTGAGCCGCTCACCAACTTTGAGCTTGCCTCCAAGCTCTCTTACTTCCTCTGGAACGCGCCACCCGACAAGACCACTCTGCAATTGGCCTCCAACGGCACTCTCAAGTCGCAGATCAACGCCGAAGTGGAGCGCATGGTCGCAAGCCCGCGCTTCTCGAACTTCGTCCGCGAGTTCGCCTCACAGTGGCTCAGCCTCGACAAGTTCCAGGTGCTCGAGCCCGACCGCAAGCGCTACCCCGACCTCACCCGCGACACCCGCAACGAGCTTCGCCAGGAGCCCATCCAGTTCGTCGAGTACCTGATCCGCCACAACCTGCCGGTGAAGAACCTCATCGACTCGGACTTCGTGGTGGCCAATGAGACCGTGGCCAGCTACTACGGCCTCGGCAACAAAACCGAAAGCGGCTTCCAGTTCGTGGCCTTCCCGCACCAGCGCAAGGAACTCGGCGGAGTCCTCACACAAGCCGCCATCATGGCCGGACTCTCCGATGGCCGCGAATCGAACCCCGTCAAGCGCGGCGCATGGCTCGCCCGCAAGATCGTCGCCGAGCCGCCGGCCGATCCTCCGCCCAACGTCCCGGCCCTCAAGGAAGACCCCGAAACCACGCTCACCCTGCGCCAGCGCATCGAGCAGCATCGCAATCAGTCCGGCTGCCGCCAGTGCCACGCCAAGATCGACCCCTGGGGCATCGCCTTCGAAGAGTTCGATGCCGGCGGACGCCTGAAGACACACCCGGCCGATGCCAAGTCTACGTTACCCGACAACACCGAAGTGGCCGGCATCTACGATTTGAAGCGCTACCTCGCGCAGGACCGCATCGATCAGGTCGCCTTCAGCGTCATGAAGCATCTGGCCACCTACGCCACCGGACGCACCCTGGCCTACAATGAGGTCCAGCACCTCAAGCAGGACGGCACCCGGCTCCGCGCTTCCGGCTACCGCATGCGCGACATGCTCCACTACATCGTCAACAGCAACCTGTTCCTCGAAAAATAGTAGAATTTGTATACACCGTTCCTTCTGGAGAACCTGATGAGCCATTCCCTTCGACTCGACCGCCGTGCCTTCCTCAAAGGTGTAGGGGGAGCCGCGCTTGCTCTGCCTGTCCTCGACGCCATGGGCGCCGAAGTGACCGCAAAGGCCCCGCGCCGCTTCTGTGCGCTGTATACAGCCAATGGCATGTCGCTGCCGAATCCCGACCACAACATCGCCGAGTGGCACTGGTTCCCCACCGCTGAGAAGGACGGCCAGTTCGTGTTCGGCAAGTCCACCGAACCGCTCAGCCCCTTCCGCAAGCAGCTCAGCTTCATGGGCGGCCTGCACCACCCCAGCGGCCCCAAGGCCGACCCGCACACCTGCTCCGACATGTGGCTGACCGGAGCCCCGCTCCATAACCCGAAGCCCGGCACCTACAACACCGTCGGACTCGATCAGGTCATCGCCCTCCACACCAAGCAGTATTGCCGCCAGCCCTCGCTCATTCTGTCCATCGATGCCGGCACCGGCTTCCTCTCGCGTACGGGCACCATCTCCTACAACCTGGAAGGCAAGCCCATTCCGGCCGAGAACAACCCGCGCCGCATCTTCAACCGCCTCTTCCGCGGCGACCGCGAGTCGCTCCAGTCCGAGCGCGAGAAGCTCCAGCGCCGCATCAAGCTGGTGGATGCCGTGGCCGAGAGCGCCCGTTCGCTCGATAAGCAGTTGGGCAAGTCCGACCGCGAGCGCATGGATCAATACATGACCTCGCTCAACGAGGTGGAGACGCGCCTCATCGCCTCCGAGCGCTGGATCGACATCCCCCTCAAGAAGCAGGACTACTCGCACCTGAACCTGGACGCCTCCAACGAAGGCGAACCCGCCGAGTACTACCGCACGATGTTCGACTTGATCGCCCTCGCCTTCGATGCCGACATCACCCGCTCGGTGGCCTTCATGCTCAACCGCGAAGACGGCATGGGCATCAGCGATACCTTCCCCCTGAAGCTGGGGCTCTCCAAGACGCACCACAACCTGTCACACGCCACGGACAAGGAAGGCCAGATGCAGTTCGGCAAGTACGACCTGTTCCTGTCCCACCAGGTGGCGCACTTCCTCAACCGCCTCAACGGCTACAAGGACCGCAATGGCTCAGTGCTGGACAATACCATTGTCCTGTTCGGCAGTGGCGCCAGCACGACCCACAATCCGCGCAACCTGCCGACAATGATCGCCGGCGGCGCGAACATGGGTTTGAAGCACGGGGTGTATTGGAGGAAGGATGACACACGAATGGCGAACGTCTACCTCAGCATCCTGCGTTCGTTGGAGATTGAGGCCGAATCCTTTGCCGACAGCACGGGCACGCTGACAGGTTCTATCTTCAGCGTGTAACAACATTGGGGACAGGCCGGGGAGGTCTGTCCCTACTTCCCATTAAGCAGCAGCTTTGGCCAGACGGTGGGCAAGACGGGACTTGTAACGGGCAGCAGTATTCTTCTTGATCACGCCCCACTTGGCGGCGCGGTCGACAACCGAGAAGGTCTTGGGAAGAAGAGCCGTAGCGCCCTGGACATCCTTTTTGTCCAGCAGGCGGCGCATGGCGCGGATCGCGTGGCGAAGCCGCGTCTTACGCATACGGTTCACTTCGGTCTTGCGCTCAGTCATCCGGACGCGCTTGAGGGCAGAAAACGTATTAGCCATTGAGAAACACCATCAACCAGTATACACCCATCCGGGTCATTTTGGGGGATGAATCTTCAGGATAACGGGGATAGTGGGCGAATTAGTGGCCTGCCAGGCCGAAAGCCGCAACGAAGCCCGATAGGTGCCCGGCGCCAGCTTCCCCGGCTCAATGTGAATCGATACAGGATCGCCCGAGTGCCCCCCGTCCGGCAACTGTGTCCGGCCGCGCAGAGGCTGAGCGATCAGCCAGTCCGCCCCCACCGGATCGATCGAATACGGCATGTCGGGCCAACTCGAGGAGACCACCACCATCTGCGGCTCCGGCAGCGGGCCGTTCGGGGTGTACTCGAACTCCAGGGCTTCGGGGCTGTGCACGAGGATCGGCGCACCCTCCACCTTGAGGTCGAACGCTCGGGTGGCATACTCGCAGTCGTTAGCCGCCTTGACCAGGAACTGGAAGACCCCGGTCTGCGTCGGCGTGCCCGCCAGATACCCCGCTCCGGTCAGCCGTAGCCCCGGCGGCAGTTGCCCGTAGACCACCCGGAAGTGAAGGTTATTCAACGGGCAGCGCGATGGTCCTAGGGCCATGACCGGATCGGGCTGGTAAGGCTTATGGACAATAGCTATCGGCAGCGCGATTGTGGCAATCTCCAGAAAGAAATAAAAATATTGCATCCCATGATGCTTATCGGCCCGCCGATTGCGCGTTATAGAATGACGGCCCATTCCGATATGTCGAAGAGGAGGCCGCCATGCAGACAATCATTCGTTGGTCTTTGGCATTTGGAATAGGAGTTCTCGGGACAGTCCCGCTGTGGGCGCAGTCAGCGCCGCCACCCACGGCACCCGCGGTACCGCTCAGTGGATTGGGCCGCAACGTGCTCACCAATCAAGGTGTAGCGTTGCTTGCCAGGTCCGGCTATAGCGAAGGGTTCATCATCGATATGATCTTCCACAAGGAGACGCAGTTCGATGTCAGCGCCGAAGGGCTGGCTTGGCTGGCCAAGCAGGGATTGACCGAGAGAGTCGTGAGGGCCATGGTCGCTAACGAGCGGAAGGAACAGTCCACCGCGATCGTGCCCGCATCGGTAGTGGTAGGGCAGCCGGCCTATGCGCCCCCGGCCAGCGTCACGCAGACGCAGACCGTGGCGACATCGAGCGGCAAGCCCATGAACGTGGAGGTCGAGGTGACGATGCCAACGCCGGGTCCGTCCCAAGCGTCTTGGTATATGAGAGGTTGGGATCGCGACCGCTGGTATCTGATGCCTCGATAAACGAACCGGGGAATACATCCGGAAAGATAAGGGATACGTACTCGAAGAAGAAACGTTTGGAAAGTGAGTTGCATCATATGAATGTGGAGATTTCAGGGGCAATGTGGGTAGTAAACTTAATTCCCTTATTTTTCATCGTCGGACTCTTCCTCGCGATGCTGTCTTCCTCACCGAAGGCGGACCGTTAGGCGGGTCCGGACGACACACACTGTGTCATAACCGTACACACCTCAGCGTGGCTTGCCTGGTCAGCAAGCGTTGCAAAAGATAGACTGAGGAGATGCGGTTCGCTGCAACTTGGTTCTTTCTGCCTTTCACCCTTCTCGCGCAACAACAGCCGTTCGATCTTGTGATCTCGGGCGCCAAGGTTGTCGATGGCGCAGGTAACCCTTACTTCTATGCCGATATCGGAGTCCGCGGCGACTCGATTGTGGCGCTCGGGCTGCTGGGGAACCATCCGGCCCGGACGCGAATCGATGCGCGCGGGCTGACAGTTACTCCGGGCTTCATCGACACACACAACCATTCCGACCGGGACATCTTCAATGAGCCAACGGCCAAGGCCTTCCTCTATCAAGGGGTGACCACGCTCATCGGTGCGCCGGATGGCTCCTCGCCTATCCCCCTCAAGCCGGCCATGGATAAACTGCGGGCACTGCGGATGAGCGTCAACATGGCGCTCTGTGTGGGCCACGGGTCCGTGCGCCGGGCGGTGCTGAACATGGAGAACCGCGCTCCTACAGCGGCTGAGCTCGACAAGATGCGGGAGATCACGCGGCAGGCGATGCTCGATGGGGCGATCGGGCTGTCGACGGGCCTGTTCTATACTCCAGCCAACTTCGCCAAGACCGAGGAAGTGATCGAGATCGCCAAGGTGGTGGGGCAGTACGGCGGCTTCCATGTCTCGCACATCCGCGACGAGGGGAACTTCATCATCGACTCGGTGAAGGAGACCATCCGCATCGGCGAGGAAGGCGGACTGCCGACGCAGGTGACGCACCACAAGATCGGCGGCAAGGCGAACTACGGCAAGAGCGCGGACACGCTGCGGCTGATCGATGAGGCGCGGGCGCGGGGCGTGGACGCCACTGTCGATCAGTACCCCTATACGGCGTCGCACACGAGCCTGGGCGCGGCGATGCTGCCGCAGTGGGCCTTCGGCGGCGGCACCTCGGCCCTGAAAGAACGGCTGGGCGCACCTGAGCAGCGGGCACGGATCAAGACGGAGATCGTAAGGCGCATCGAGAATGAGCGTGGCGGCGGCGACCCCAAGAACATCGTCCTCACCAACTGTTCTTTTGACCGCTCGCTGGAGCGCAAGTCGCTGTCGGCCATCCTTGCCGAGCGCGGCAAGCAGCCGACGATGGACAACGCGGCGGAGCTGGTGATGGAGATCCAGGGCAAGGGCGGCTGCAGTGCCGTCTTCCACTGGATCCACGAGGAGGACATCGAGCGGATCCTCAAATATCCCTGGACGATGGTGGCCTCCGACGGTTCACTCACCATGGCCCATCCGCGCAGTTACGGAACGTTTGCCCGCGTACTGGCCCGCTATGTGCGCGAGCGCAAGGTGATCCCCTTCGAAGACGCCATCCGCAAGATGAGCGGACTGCCGGCGCAGCGGACGCGCATCTACGACCGCGGCATCATCCGGGTGGGCATGAAGGCGGACCTGGTGATTCTCGATCCGGACAAGGTGGAAGACAAAGCGACGTTCGAGAAGCCAGGGGAGCTGGCGGTGGGCGTGCGCGATGTCATCGTCAACGGCAAGATTGCCCTGCAGAACGGAAAGGTAACCGAAGAGCGCCCGGGACGTCTCATCTATGGACCGGGTTATGCGGCTCAATAGACTCATCCTTCCGGCGCTGGCCTTCGCATGGACGCTCAGCGCCCAGCCGAAGATCGGCGTGATTGAGATCTTCGGCGCGAAGAAGGTGCCGAGGGAAAAGATCGTGCAGGCGCTGGGCGCGGTGGAGGGAGACAAGATTCCTTCCTCGAAGGTGGAATCGGAAGG
>CALFYN010000799.1 GCA_937952345.1 uncultured Acidobacteriota bacterium | reverse complement strand
ACTCGCCGCAGTTGGATCCAATCGGCGGGAGCCACCGCGGGTCTCCTGACCATGAATCCTACGGTGGAACTCCTCGGAGCTCCCCACAAAAGCAACAGCGACTCGCTCGCAATGCAGCTCTACAAGAGCCTGTCCGATTCGCAAAAGGAAAAGCTATGCCTGCCCGCCAATCACCCCAAGCAGCAGTACATCAGCAACTGGTGGTACATCCATCCCGAGCACCGTATCCCCACCAGTTTCACTCCGGACCAGCAGGATCTCATCCGCAAAATCTTCGATTCCCTGCATAGCCCGGAGCATCAGGACGCCGTCAACAGGCAGGTTCTCAGCGACCAGTTCGGCAAGGCCGACAACGCCCCCTCGGCTGGCTTCTTCGGCACCCCCGCCGACGAAAACTTCGAGTTCATTTTCACCGGTCACCACGTCACCCGCCGCTGCAACGTTCACTCCCGCAAAGGCCAGGGCTTCGGCGGTGCTCCCATTTTCTATGGCCACTTTCCATACCCCGGGGACGTCGGCGGCCAGGTCCGCAGGGAGGGAGGCCGCATGGCAGGTTTCGTCGAAACCAAGGATCACCCCGGCAACCCCTACTGGTATCAAGGCAAGGTCTTCAACCGCTTCGTCCAGTCGCTCAACGGGCGTCAACAGGAAATGGGCCTAATCGCAGGTGAGCCGCGCAGCGAAAAGCCCGAAGCCGTCGTCCAGATTGCATCCGCAAAGCAGGGGCTGCGCACCTCCGAAATCAGCAAGGATCAGAAAAAATTCCTCGTCCAGACCATGCGCTCCATGTTGGCGATGTTCCGCCAGGACGACGTTAACGCCACCATCGAAACCATCCGCAAGAAGAACGTCGTTGACGATCTGACCGTCTCCTGGTTCTCGGGAAAGTACGACGTCGGTTCCGATCACGTCTGGGACACCTGGCAGATCGAAGGCCCGAACCTCGTCTGGTACTTCCGCGGCGTTCCCCACATCCACTGCTACTTCCACCTCAAGGCTTAACAAGCGGCGGATGCCCGGGTCGCTAACGCTTCTGCGGATACCCCCAAGGCAGCGGACCCTTGCGCGGCGGACCAGCGAACCTCCGCCGGATGGCGGTGAGCGCCTCCGCCTGGAATCGCTCGCCATATTCGAACACGGCCCCTTCGCTCTTCAGCCGCCGCTGCAACTCCGCGATATTCACATCCTGTACCGCGCCCTGCGAGGCGACGGCCAGGGCCGCCGCAATGCCCGCGGCATGGCCCATGATCATGTATTGCGGCTCCATCCGCATCGAAGAGTAGGCCACGTGGCTCGCCGAAAAGCACACCGGCACCAGCAGATTCGTGGCCTCCGCGCGGTTCGGCGTCAGCACACGATAGGCGATCTGATAAGGCTTCACGGGCACCTGCACGTCACCCTCGTTCTCCACAAACCCACGATCGTTCACAAAGCGCTGCAGGTTGTGCGAGTCCGAGTTGTAGCTGCCCATGCCGATGGCATCGGGCTTCGTGAGGTCCGTCTGCAAGTCTTTCTGCGTCGCGACAAACGGCCCCACCATCCGCCGCGCTTCGCGGATGTACAACTGATTCGGCCAGTTCCCCGTATCCACGAATTCGTCCTTTGCCAGACCCCACTCCCGCATCTGCTCCTGCAGCCGTTTAGGCACGCGCGGATCGTTGGCCAGGAAGTAATAGAAGCCCTTCTGATAATCTTCGTGCTCCTTCCAAAGCCGGGCGCGCGTGGCATAATCGCCTTCCGGATACGCGTAGTTCTTGCCGATATAGTCCGTCGAAAAACCGCCGCGATTGTTGAAATCCGCCTTGCCATTCGGAATGATGCGCAGCAGATTGATCTCGTTGATATCGAGCGGCCGCCCCAGGTATGGCGTCATCGCCGTCACATACCGCGCCAGCAACTCATAGCGCTTTACGTCGTAATTGTCTGGCTTGGGCCACCCAAGCCGGTTCGCCGCCACATTCGTGGCGATCACCCGGAAATTGTAGGCCTGTATTCGCTTGTCCGCCGAGCCGGGCTCGCCACGCGGTTCCGCGGACACTTCCGGCAGCAGCTTGCCATTTTCATCCCGCGCCGGAATCTCCACCGCGAACTGATGGCTCGGCGTACGTGCCCGCACTCCCGCGAGATTCTCGCCGTACTGCTGCGTGCTCTCGCGGCCGAACGTGTAACGCACCTTCGACTGCGCCATCATGTCGCCTTCATACGACGTATCCGCGAAGATCTTGCCCTGAAACCGCGCACCGTTCTCCATCGTGATCTCGGCGATCCGAGTGCCGTTCATCCGGACGCCGGTCTTCTCACGAAGGCGGTGCCTCTCCAGCAGCGTTACCCCGGCCTCCCGCAACATTTCACGGAAGATCGCTTCAGCCACTTTGGGCTCGGGCATCCACGATAGCTCCTGCAGATGCCGGGCCAGATCGTAATGCCGTCCCGCGCGGTAGTAAAACTCCAGCGCGAGTCCCCCGATCACTTCGCGGCGCCCGACATCGGTGCCCGAAAGTCCGCCGCTCACCAGACCCCCAATATGATTGCGGGGTTCCAGCAGCACCGTCTTCAAACCCTGGCGCGAGCCCGATACCGCCGTCATTGCCCCGGCGGCCGTGCCGCCGTAGACAACCAGATCATACTGCTGCTGGCCGAACCCGAAGGCGCCAGTGAGCAGGAAAAGAATAAAAGCTTTCATAAAAGAATCAAAAAGCGAGTCTCAGTCCGAGTTGGATGGATCGCGCATTGAGAGCACTCGTCACGCGTCCAAAATTGGCGTTCGTATTCACGCCCTGCCGGTTCGGGGTGAACGAGGTGTTCGGTGAGTTCAGATTGACCCGGTTCAGCGCGTTGAACAGCTCCCCGCGGAATTCCAGGTTGGCGCGCTCACGAATGCGGAACTCCTTCACGCCGGAAAACGCCACATCGAAAAACCCTGGGCCGCGCGTGTCTGGAAGTGTCCGCGATACGTTGCCGATCGTGAAATCGGGCGGGTTGCGGAAGGCATCCGTGTTGAACCATCTGCTGGCCGTTCGTTGCCCGTCCGGCAGCGATGGATTCTCCAGAACGTTCGGCCACGCGATGCCCGTGAAATTGTTCGCCCCGCGAACCCGCAGCGGAAAGCCCGTCTGCGCGGTTGCGATGCCGTTCACTTGCCAGCCCCCCAGAATGGCCTGCGTTACCGAATTCGCCGCCGACAGAAAAGGCTTGCCTTTGCCGAAGGGAAGTTCGTAAACGCCGCTCACCACCAGTCGCTGCGATACATCGTCCTGATCGATGGAGCGTTCCAGCCGGCGGTTGAAGCGGCCCAGGCGGAAGTCGCCGCCACCGCCACCGCTGCCCGCGCTCGAGAAAGAGTCATTGATCAGCTTCCCATTGGTGTACGAAGTGAGCACGCTCAATCCGCTCGAATAGCGCTTTTCCACCGTGACCTGCAACGAGTGATAGATACTGGACGCTCCGTGATTGGCCAGCGTGGTCACGCCGGAATAATCGGCATAGGGGCGCAGCAGTTGCGATCGCGGCACGGTCGCGCCCGAGATGCCGCCCGTCCGGATCTGCCCAAAGAATGGGTTGGGAACCTGATTCTGCAGCGCCAGGCCCAGTGAGAAAAACGCCGGGTCCATCTGATTCAAATCGTAGTCCCCGCCGAAGATCTTCACGCCTCGATTGCCCGCGTAGCTGACCGTTGCCACCCAGTTCCCAACCACCTGCCGCTGCATTGTCAGGTTCCACTGCTGCAGGTACGGAGTCCGGATATTGTAGTCCTGATAGCGCACACTCAATCCGCGGAAGGCCGTGGGGCCGCCCTGCGCGCCAAGCGGTTGCAGTATCGCGGAAGGCCCAACGCTGAACTGGAAGGCTTTGAACGGGCCGGAAGTGGCCGGGACGAACGGCGTCACCACTTCGAATCCCAGCGAATTCGATCCGTCACCGGAAGTATCCGTCGATTCCGAAAGCAGATAAACCAGGCCGTACCCGCCGCGAATCGCCGTCTTGCCATCCCCCGTCAAATCGTACGCGAATCCGAATCTGGGACCGAAGTTGTTATAGTCGCGCCCCACAAAATGGCGTGGCGCCGTCACGCCGGAATAGAGCAGAACTCCGGCCAGCCCCGTCTCGGAGTTGGTCAGGAAGGGATCGAAGTTCGAATGCTTGTTGTGCCGTTCCACGGGGCCGGAAGCCAAATCATAACGCAACCCCAGGTTCAGCGTCAGACGCGGTGTGATCTTGAAATCATCCTGCACGTAGCCGCCGTGCGACCAGTTGTGAAACGAGAAGAACGGCCGGATTCCCACCTGGCCGCTCGAAACCTCACCCAGCAGAAACGTGGCCAGTCCGAAGCCCGTTCCCGCCGGCACCTGCGGATTGTTCGTCAGCCCGGCCGTGAAATTGAACAGCCCCGAAGGATTCAGGCGGTTCACCCAATTCAGCCGCAGAAACCGTTGGTCCACTCCGAACTTGATCTGGTGGCGGCCTTTAATCCACGTGAGCGAATCGGCGATCTGAATGGAATGCTGCGCCCGTTTCCCCCCCGAAAAGCCCGACGAGCCGATATTGATCAGTCCACTGATGGTGACAGGCGGAAACTGATCCTGCGGAATGATCGACGGATAGCCGAGCTTCTCAGGCCAGTTCTGGTCAAAGCTCGGATGCAGGAACGGCAGGTTCTGCCGCGTCACGTTGCCCTTGAATTCATTGATCACTGTCGGCGAGAACACGTGGGTCTCGGTAACGATGAAGTTGTGATTGTCGCGCTGGTCGTTGCGCGCGTTGGGGTCCGCCGGACCCAGTCCAAAGCCCTTGTCCTGGCGCGTGTTCCGCGTACCCGAGTAGCGGAAAAAGGCGCTGTCCTTCTCCGTGAAGCGGTGGTCGATACGGATGTTCGTTACGCCTTGATCGGAGGGCGAACTGGCCAGCCCAAGGAAGTTGAGCGAATTCGTGAACGGGTCGGCCGGCGCCTGATTGGCGGCGGGCATGAACGCCAGCACGCGCACCGAAAGGGGATCGAACCGCCCTCTGGGAACGACGTTGCCAGGGAACAGGTCGCGAACAAATCCCGCACCATTCGGGTTGGCGCGCGTCGTGGCGGGGTCGAATATGGGCAGCAGAACACCGCGGCCGTCCCGTGTGTTGGAAAAATCGCCTTCCCGCTGCTGCGGCGTGGCCACCGTGCTGCGGCGCAGCGTCGCGCTGCGGTGGCGCCACTGCTCATAACCAAAGTAGAAGAACGTCTTGTTGCGCCCGTTGTATATCTTCGGGATGAGAATCGGCCCGCCTAACGTCCCGCCGAATTGGTTGTAGCGCAGCACTGGCTTGATCCGGCCCGTGATCGGATCGCGCTGCGTCGCATACGCGTTGCGCGCGTCCAGCGCGTCGTTGCGGAAGAATTCATACGCCGAACCGTGGAATTCATTGCTCCCGGCTTTCGTCACCACATTGATCACCCCGCCGCTCGTCTGGCCATATTCCGCCTTGAGCGAGTTAGTCTCCACCTTGAACTCTTCCACCGAGTCCACCATCGGCACTACCGAGATTTCGTTGTGAACCGGAACCGTATTGGAGCCGCCATCCAGAAAGAACTGGTTGCCGTACACCGGACCGCCGTTGAAGCGGATTTGAGAAAACGCCTGGTTGCTGATCTCCGCAAAGCCGTCCGTGGAATTCGACCGCGGCTGCACTCCCGCCACCAGTTTCACCAGGTTGAAGACATGCCGCCCGTTGAGGGGCAGTTCTTCGATGCGTTGCCGCTCCACCACTGTCCCCAGCGTCGATTCTTCCGTGCTCACGCGCGATACCTGGCCCGACACCGTGACCGTTTCCGCGGCGGTCCCGATTTCCAGCACGATGTCGAGGCGCAGGCGCTGCGAAACCTCCAGAACAATGCCGGTGCGCTGGAACGTCTTGAACCCGGCAACCGTGGCCGAAACCTCGAAGGCTCCCACCGGAAGCGACGGGATCACGAACGTGCCATCGCTCGAAGATGTGCCCTGATACGTCAGGTTGGTGGCAATGTGCTTGGCGGCCACCTCCACGCCCGGGACGCGGGCCCCGGAGGCGTCGGAAATGGTGCCGGTGATGGTCCCCTTCGGGGATTGCGCCAGCATGGCGGCGCAGATTGAGACAGCGAGGATGCAACGAAGCAACATAATGGGACCAGTATATCCGAAATACTGGAACGCCCTGCCCCGCTCATGCCTGCCCCTTCATCTCATTCAGCAACTGCAGCGCCTTGAACGACAGCATATCCCCACCCGGCTTCGCATACGGCTGCCGCAAAGCCTCCAGATAAAACGCCGACAGCCAGTCAATATCCCCCAGGTCCTTCGCCTGCCCGATAAACCGTGGCTGCATCGTATTCGTGCACGATACCGGAATCGTCAGCGCAAACGGGCTCCGCTCGCGAATCGTCAGCCCGATCCCCACAAACGGCTCGCCTGGCAGAAACACAAAGGCGATCTCCTTGCCGATCGTCAGCGCCTGCACCTCCAGCCTGCATTCCGTCTCCGGCATCGTCACCCCGTTGCGCACCTGCCCGATCGCCCACTCCGTCCATCGTCCCCTACTGCCGTTCGTCTCCAACTCCTCGAGCGAAGGCAGTGGCTCGTAGCGCAGCGTAGCCACAGTCGACCCGAACCCCATCACCGCCTTGTCCACCACATGCTCGCCCAGCGCCGCTTCCACGAAACACTTCCCCAACTTCCGCCCCATCTCCCGCGCCTTGCGCACTCCACTGCCCAGAAACTTCGCGCTCACATCGCCCGAGCAGCCCTGCAGAAACGCGGTCACCGGCGTCATCGGCTGGAAGGACTTCGCCAACTCCAGCAGCGCATAGCCGCAATAATCCCCATCCACCACCGGAG
>CALFYN010000798.1 GCA_937952345.1 uncultured Acidobacteriota bacterium | reverse complement strand
CCGCATCCGAGTAAGCCTTGCCTTCGCGGTCGAGCAGCGCATCCCAGCCGAACTTCTCAACGAAGCGCCGGATCTCGCCCGCGGCGATCGCCCGTTGTTTCAAATCCACCATCTGAATCGGGATGCGCCGTTCCTTGAAATAACGCTCGGCGGCGCGCGTGGCTTGCGAATTCTTCACGCCGAAAATCTGGACGCCCTGCATACAGACATTGTGGCAGCAGCGCTTCAGGCGGCGCTTGAAACCATGTCGGACACCGGCCCCAGCAATCCGGCGCGCGACTGATCCGCCGGCTTCGTTGTCAGCAGGACGCAGGTCAGGTTCTTTTCCGGATCGGCCCAACAGACCGTGCCCGTCGATCCGTAATGGCCATACGTCTTCGCCGAGCATCCCTTCCCATAGGTTCCGGGGTCGATCATGAACCCGATCCCCCAGGGCTTGTTCAACCCCTGGTTGTGATTCACAATCATGCTCTTTGCCGTTGCCACGGAGAGCGGCTTGCCCGACGGCGCCAGGAAATACTTGAGGAACGTGGCAACATCGGACGCCGAAGCATGCGCGCCACCCCAGGGGGCTCCCAGGTCGCGCCAGTAGGGCGTGTTCCAATTCCAATCGTCGTTTGGGTTCGGCACCTGGCACTGTGCCAGATCTGGGATCTTGCGCCCGCCCAGCCCGAGCGAAGTCGCCTTCATCCCAAGTGGCGCGTAAATCTCCTTGCGCAGAAACTCGCGAAACGGCATTCGCGTCACGCGCTCGGCAATTTCAGAAGCCAGCAGAATGCCCATGCTCTGGTACTTGCACTGCGTCCCCGGGCGGAACAGCAGCGGCGTCTTGCACGTCCCGGCCACGAAATCCTTCAGTGGCGCATGCTTCTTGCGCAGCGCTTCGTTTTCCGGCAGCATGTCCGGCAGTCCGGAGGTATGGGTCAGCAACATGCGCAGGGTAACGGCATCGCGATCACCGCCGGTGAACTCCGGGATGTATTTCTTTACCGGATCTTCCAGCCGGATCTGGCCGCGCTCCACCAGTACCATCACGCCCGCCGCCGTCATCGGCTTGGTGATGGAGGCCAGCAGAAACACTTCGTTCTCACCGCGAGCCTTTCCGAACCCCTTGGCGATCCGTGTGCTCCCTTGCTCCACGTACAGCGCCGCCGCCGATACTTCGCCACTTGCTGTGACAGCTTGAATCTTGGCGATGGCGGCATCGATCTGGCCGCGCTGGATGGCGGCGAATGCTCCACAGAGCAGTGTGCGTCGGGTCATCGGATAACGTCTCCCAGCAAGATCAGGATTCCGGCTCGGGCTCAGGCTTGCGTGGATTGCGGATCAACTTTTGCAGATCCTCCATTACATCCGCGAGCGCCCCCGGTTGCACCACCGAGTATACTCCGCGCACGAACCCCGAACCATCCACCAGGTAAATCTGCTTGCTGTGCGTGGCGATGTCTTCCGGGTCCAGATGCCGCTGCGTCGCCACTTGCATGCGCCGGATCTCCGCCTTGTCGCCGGTGAGGAACAACCAGCGCGAAGCATCGGCGCCATGACTGGCGGCATAGGCGGCCAACACCGGCACGGTGTCGCGATCTGGATCAATCGAAACACTCAACAAACGCGCCTGCGCGATCTGCTTCGTCTGCTGCTGCAATTTCCGCATCTCGGCTGTCATGCGCGGACACACCAGCGTGCAATGCGTGTAGATGAAATCGAGGATCCACACCTTGCCTTGCAACGAGGCGCGTGTGAAGGGCCGGCCGGTGTGCGCCGTGAAGGAAAACTCCGGCAGCGGGCCGAAATCGGGCAGCATCTCCTCCTGCTCCAACGCCGGACGCCGGCACCCGGGCAGGCCGCAAATACAGGCGAGAACCACGCGGCGGGAGATCATCGTCATGGGTTCCGGTGCTGCTCGCGCAAGACCTTCGGATCGTCCATGCGCGGGCCAGGCTTTGGATCCAGCGGATCCCGCGCGTTCGCGGGATCGAAGGCATCCTTCGGGACGGGCAACAATTTGTACGCCGAGAAATCCGGTTGTACGGTGAACATGTCGCTCAGGTCCGATGCCGCGCCGTCATACAAATTCAGCGGAGGCAGCCCAAGCAACCGGAACACTGTTTTCAGCATCGACGGAAAGCTGGCATTGATGTGCGAGACGTAGTTCCGTTTCGCGTACGGACTGATGGCTAGAAACACCGTCCGGTGCGAATCGATGTGATCCACGCCTCCCTGCGCGTCATCTTCCGTGACGAATATCGCCATGTTCGGCCACCACTTGCTTGCCGACAAATACGACACAATACGCCCCAGCGCGTAATCATTATCGGCAACATAGGAAGCCTGATAAGGATACCCGTCTTCGGGCCTCGGTTTGGCCATATGATCGTTCGGCAGGTGGATGAACACCAACTGCGGGAACGGCTCTCCGCCTTTGACGTACAGCTTGTCCACTTCGGCCAGAAATTGATTGGCGCGATACTGATCGGGGATATTCGTGTTGTACTGCGCATATTCGCGCGACGTGTTGCGGTACAGCGGTTCCGGCATGGGTACATTCGTCATCAGCCGCCCGCCGGTGGGTTTGAGCCCCGGCCCTTCGTCGATGCCCGCCAGTTCGAAGCCTTCGCCATAGTTGCGAAATCGTATGCCGTGCCTGTCCAGATGATGCCAAAGCGTGCCGTTCTCCAACTGATCGTCCGGGTGCACCGACGAGTTGCTGTTGTGGAAGCGCAGCCGTCCCGGCGCGGAGGTGGGCATACGGAAATTCTTCATCCCGCCGCCGGCCATAATCGAACTCTCCGACCATGCATTGGGATAGCTACCCACCACCCAGTGATGCCCGTCTACGCTCACTTCCGAATCGGCGTAGAAATTGTCGCTGAAAGCGAACCGCTTTGCCAGCGCGTGGTGATTGGGCGTCACGCTGACGCCGCGCAGGCTGAGCCGTTGCCGCAATCCGCTCTCGGTGCGATCGCCATCGTTTCGCAAAACACCCGCCGCACCGAAACGGGCCAGATCCCAGACTCCCGCCGCGGGCCCGTTCGACGCCGATGCCACATCGCCGAACACTTCGTCGTAGGTGCGATTCTCCTTGATGATGATCACTACGTGCCGGATCTGCTCCGGCAACGCGCCGGGTTTGTTCTTCGAAAGCAGAAAACCGTTATTCGCATACACGCGCTCGGTGTGCCTCTGCAACTCATCACGGCCCGGAAGCGGAAACATCGTCAACGCACCGCGCCGCATGTCTGCCTGAAACGTAGCCGAGCCATTGCGCCCCGCATTCGGCCCCGTGCCATGGCCTTTGGCGTTGGCGACATATACGTTGTCCCGATCGATGACGATGCGCGTGGGAAACCAAGCCGCTGGCAGATGCCCGATCACCTTGTTGTTCTTTGTGTCAATCACACCAACGGCGTTGATGCCGGCTTCCGCCACCAGCAGCCAGCCGGAAGCTTCGTGAATTGCCATGCCCACGGGAATCACGCCACGCAATTTCTCCAGCCCCGGAATGCGGATCTGGATCTCCGCCACGATGGAGCGCGATGCCGGGTCGATCACGGTGACGGTATCGTTGTGCGCGTTGGAAACGTAAACACGATCTTTCGTTGTAACGACGCCGGATGGACTGCTGCCGCCCAAACTCTTTTCCCCAAACGGCAGTCCGGTCCGGAGAAAGGAAACCAGCTTCGGCGCGGCCGGATCCTCCACATCGATGATGGCCACCGAATTGGACTCGGGCACATTCGGATCGCCCAGGCCCGGGACAGTGATCATCTTGCCCGAGGCATCCGGTCGCTCGACGCCATCGCGTGCTTCCGGCGAAGGGAATCCGAACGCCGGGAAAGCGAGGCCCGTCTCGCGAGGGCGCTTCGGATCCGCCCCGGGCAGCGGCTTGTATTCAAACATCCCGACATTAGTTACATAGGCTCGCTTACCATCCGGCGACAGCGCCACGGCGAATGGCATGCGTCCCACGCGCACCGATGACGCAATGCGTTTGCGCGCTACGTCAATCACCGCCAGCCGGTAGTTGGCCTGATCCACCACATAGAGCAACTGGCGGGAGGCATCGAAAGCCAGATCCCCTGTATAGCTGTCCTTGAACCCGTCTGTGTTCAGTTGGAAAATGTGCTTCGGTTTGCCGCTCTTCACGTCGAGCAACCGCACGCGGCCGGAATTCCCCTCTGAGGCAAA
>CALFYN010000797.1 GCA_937952345.1 uncultured Acidobacteriota bacterium | reverse complement strand
GGCGTAGCTGGGATCGAGGCCTCGGGCGCGGGGTCCATGGGCGCCGAACACTTTGGTGCGTCCGGGATAGCAGCCACTGAGGAGGGCGGATCGGGAAGCCGAACAGACGGCTTGGGGAACGTAGAAATTATTGAAGCGGCATCCTTCGCTGGCGAGCTTTTCGACGTTTGGAGTGGGGTAGTTGGGGTGGCCGAAGGGTTTGAAGTCGCCCCATCCGGAATCGTCGAGGAAGATGATGACGAAGTTCGGGGTTCCCTGGGCCTGCGCCGCGGTGGCGGCGAAGTGTGCGCCTGCGCCGGCGCCGGCCATGCGTTGGAGGAAGCTTCTGCGATTCATGATTTCCCATCTTATCGTCTGCGGCGGCGGTGTGGTTCCGGCCATCGGATGGGGGGACGGCAAGGAGGGAATGGGTGCGAGAATCCCGCAAATGGGGACGGAGAGCGGACAAAGTGGTCGCTTAATGAGGATACTGTCAGAGTTTTCCCGGTAAACCGATTCAATGTGAGAGTGAGGTGTGGTATTCTTACTCCACTATGTTCCTCAGGCCTGGAAGCGCCTGTGATCCGGACTCGCTTTGCCGGCTCTTCGAAGGCTGTCAGGAAAACCCGCGCCGGGTACCCGTTCGGGATGCCTCGGTACCGTTGGGCGTGTGGATGGAGCAACTCGGCGCCGATGCCTGCGCCGGCACATCGCATCTTTGGGTGATGGAGGTGACGCCGCGGCGAGCCGTGGGTGCAATCCGCATCGGCCACATCGACGTTCGACGGCGGTGCGGGCAACTGAGCTATTGGGTGGCTCCGCCATACCGGGGGCGCGGCTATGCGACGGCTGCCGGGCAAGTGGCGCTGAGCTTTGCATTCTCGAGTGGCGGGCTGCGCCGGGTGGATACGTGGATTGAGGCGAACAATCTCGCTTCGCGCCGAGTGGCGCGCCGGCTGGGCTTCCGGCGCGTGGGGGAAGCCGATCCCGCGCAAAGCCCTGTGTCCGCCTATGTCCTTTGGGCCCGTGATTTTCGACCCCTGCCAGGAGCCGATATGCTGATCATTCGCGAATCTCAGTTGCATGCCTTTCGCCTCGCCGAGACGCATTCGTTCACGCGTTCGTGCGTGAGGGAAACGGAGCGCCGGTTTCCGGACATCATCGCGGGACTTGGTGGGAGGGAGCAGGCCATCGCCATCGCAGACGCGGCTGCGTTGCGTGCGATTGGGCTGGGATTCCGTGAGCCCGCGGAAATCCGCGCGTTCCTGCAATTCGCACTGTGTATCGGGCCTTATTTCGATCAATATCCCAGGATTCGGGAGTTGTTGACGGCACCGGGGCGCGAACCGGCGCAGCGGCTGGCGAGCCTGGAGGAGTTGGTTACGGCGGAAGACTGGCAAAGGGCTGCTCGCCACCGGCTTGCCGCTTCGGCCTGAACGGAATTGATCTCATGGAATTTTTCATCTCGCCACCGCCTCAGCAAACCACCACGACTCAGCAACCGCAGCGCGAGGTTCGTGAGACTTGCGGGTGCGGGAGCGATTTATGGGCAGACATCCGGTGCAACGGCTGTCAGGAAGATTTTTGCCGGCGCTGCCTGCAGGACCACTCCTGCCTCTGCAACGCCCATCAGAATCCGCTCACCTTCCACTGCCACAGGTGCGGCAATATGGGGTGCAATCTTTGCTGCAACCTCAATCATCCCTGTGTCTGCGAGGACAACACGAAGCATCCGGAAAGGAAGGGGGAACTTGTTCCCTGTGAGATCTGCGCCCGGCTGTACTGCCGGCTCTGCGAGCCGAAGCATGTGTGCCTGTGCGACTGCGGCAGCGGACGGGCCGCGGTTTTCTGCGAAATCTGCGAAAAGACGTATTGCTCGGCCTGCAATACGCGGCGTCACGACTGTGACTGTGAGCAGGACAGCCATGGTCCGGAGGCGGTGACGCAGATTTGCGGGTGGGAGGAAGGGCAATTCTACTGCTCGGATTGCTACGGTTTTCATGAGTGTTGTTGCGCGTGTGAAACGGAGCCAACCTATGGGCACGCCCATTGCCGCATTTGCACGAAGCCGTTTTGCGAGAACTGCGTCAATCAGGATCACAAGTGCGTTTGCGGCTATTGCGGCGAGAAGGGGGTTCATCGATACTGCCAGTTGTGCAATCGCTTGTTTTGCCGATCCTGTATTGATACGCATGCTTGCGCCTGCGAGTCGCCGTCCTGCAAGAAGCGCAGCTATTCGGCGGACAGCCAGCGGGCATTCTGTTTCGATTGCCTGCGGCTGTACTGTTTGACGTGCATTGGGAAGCACAAGTGTGTGCCACGCTGCCAGTGTGAAAACCCCATTCGCTACCAATGTGCGTGCAAGGCAGGGTTGTGCGAGAAGTGTGTGCAGACGCATGAATGCGAAACGATGCGGGCGCGCCGTATTTTGAAGGAGTTCAAGACGACCTCTGGGCTCGCTTCATTTTCGACGCCCGTTGTAGCTTGTTCTTCGAAGATTCCCTGCGAGTTTACCGCCCGCATTGGCACATGGAACATGAACCATCTGTCGGCAACGACGACAGAACAGAAGTCGAAGCTGAAGAGAGATGCGATCGCCGCGGTTTGCTCGGGCTCGACGGGGGCTTTGGATGTGCTGGCGCTGCAGGAGATCAATTCCACGGCGACGGATCAGCTTTCCGGGTTGTCCAAGGGGGTTCAGGTGCTTCATTGGGGACCGCTGCTGCAGAGCCAGAGCACCCTGAGCCGATTAGAGTTCCAGAAGCAGTTCAAGCTTCCCGCGCCAAAGACATTCAAGAGCAAGAATCAGGAACTGAACGAAAAGAAGAAGAAGTTCTACGCGGCATTGGAAGAACGAAAGCTGGTAAAGCAATATGGCGCATGGCGGG
>CALFYN010000796.1 GCA_937952345.1 uncultured Acidobacteriota bacterium | reverse complement strand
GTCCCGCGCAGCCGCATTGACTCGCTTTCCCTGCGCGTGCTCGAGTTCATGCCCCTGCCGAATCAAACCCCCAACAACCCGTTCACGAATGCTCAGAACTTCCTCTCGCTCGCCACATCAGGACTCGATCAGGGAACCACCACCATCCGCATCGACCACCGCTTCTCCGACAAGGATTCCATGTTCTGGCGCTACACCGGCACACGCAATGCCCGCGATGGCCAGGGCTGGGGTATGGGCGTAGCCGACTCCGATACCTTCGCCCGCCAGGATCAGCGCGACAACCACAACGGCATCGTCACCTGGACGCGCACCATTCGCCCCAATGTCCTCAACGAACTGAAAGTCAACGGCACCCGCCAGAATCTGATCTTCGTGCACCCCAGTTTCGGCGGCAATTGGCCGGAAAAGCTCGGTTTCCCCTCCATCATTCCGCAGACGATGTTCCCCGGTATCAGCATCAACGGAGTGCTCACCGTTGGCAAGACGGATCAGACGTCGGCCTCCGGCGTACGTGCCCAGCACTCCATCCAACTCGCCGACGGCCTCACTTGGGTGAAGGGCAAACATCAGATCAAATTCGGTGTCGACCAGCGCTGGATTCAGTTGAACTGGGTCAGCTACGGCCGTCCCTCCGGCTGGTTCGATTTCAACGCCGGATTGACCGGAGATCCACAACGCCCCGCCGGTACCGGATTCGGAATGGCCACCTATCTCCTCGGCGAAGTGTCCGGCGGCGAATTGCGCGTACGCCCCTTCTTCTCGTTCCACTCCTGGACGCATGCCACCTACGTGCAGGATGACTACAAGATCACCCCGCGCCTTACCCTGAACCTCGGCTTGCGCTACGACCTTTCCTCCGCGCCCACCGAGCGCTGGGATCGCCACTCCAATTTCGATCCCTTCATCGCCAACCCAACCACGGGCCTGAATGGCGCGCTGGTCTATTCCGGCGTGCAGGTGCCCCGCTCCTTCGTCGATCGCGACAACAACAACATCAGTCCCCGATTCGGCTTCGCCTACGATCTCACTGGCGATGCCAAGACGGTCATTCGCGGCGGTTACGGAATCATCTATCAGTACACCGAAAGCGGTGACACCAACGGCGACAATTCCAACTCCCTCGGCTTTGAAGCCATCACGCCCTTCGTTGCTCCCACCGGCGGGCCGTTCAAAGCGTTCCAGTTTTCGCAAGGGCCGTCGTCCATTACGCAGCCTGCCGGAGCCTCCGGTGGGCCCAATGCCTATCGCGGAACCGCCGTGCGCTATCAGGACCGCAACGCTCCGGTCTCCTATTTGCAGCAGTACAACCTCACTCTCCAACGCGAAGTGGCGCAAGGATGGGTGGCCTCCATCAGCTATGCCGGCAATCGCGGCGTGAAGCTCTTCGGCGCCGATTACAACGTCAACCAGCTCGATCCCGCCAATTGGGCGCTCGGCCTCGCCTTGCAGGATCAGGTGCCGAATCCCTTCTTCGGACAAATCACCACCGGACTCAGCGGACGTACCATCCCACGCTCACAGACACTGCTGCCGCTGCCCGACTACACCAGCATCAACCAGATCAACGGGCACGGCTCCTCCAGCACCTATCATTCCATGCAGGTGACCGCCGAGCGGCGTTTCTCCGCCGGCTTGAGCCTGCTGCTTTCCTACACCAACGGAAAGCTGATCAACGACGCCTATTCCAACTCCGGCTCCAACGGCGGCGGCGCCGATTTCCGATTGGGCCGCTTCAATCGCCGCCTCGAACGCTCCCTCGATACGTTCGATATTTCGCAGCGCCTCGTCGTCAGCGGCGTCTATGAACTCCCCTTCGGCAAAGGCAAGCCCTTCCTCACCGAAGCCCGCGGCGTGGTCAATCACATCGTGGGTGGATGGCAGATCAACGGCGTCGGCACCCGCCAGACCGGAGTTCCGCTGCAAGTCCGCGGCGCCAACAACTTCACCGGCATTAATTGGCCCAACGCCATCGGCAACGCCTACCTCGACAGTTCCGAACGCAGCCAGGGGCGCTGGTTCCGCACCGATATGTTCGCCAACCCCCCGGACTGGACCCTGGGTAACGTCAGCCGCACCTTGCCCAACGTCCGCGCGCCCGGCATCTTCGATATCAACTTCTCGGCATTCAAAACCTTCGCCATCCGCGAAGGAACCAACTTGGAGTTTCGCACCGAAATGTTCAACTCCCTCAACTGGGTGAACCTCAACGGTCCGAACACCGGCTTCAGCCCCAACCGTCAGGGCACGAATACCAACATCAACTTTGGCCGCATTCTCGGCGCCGGCGATGCCCGCCGCATTCAACTCGGGCTGCGGCTTTCGTTCTAGTTCGGGAGGCTCAACATGCATCTTGGAAAAGTCCTGTTCGCTACAGCTCTGTCTGCCGTCGCCTACGCGCAGCAATCCTACGACGTGGTGGTCTACGGCGCTACCGCAGGTGGTGTCATGACCGCTGTGTCTGCCGCCCGTCATGGATTGAAAACCGTGCTGCTCGAACCGCGCCGGCATGTGGGAGGGATGGCCACCGGCGGTCTCTCCCGCACCGATACCGGCACCCGCGAAGTCATCGGCGGGCTCTCTCTCGAGTTCTACTACCGCGTCGGCAACGAGTATGAGATCCGCCGCTTCAAAAACCCCGTGGCCTGGTTCTATGAGCCCAAGGTCGGCGAAAAGGTGATGCTCGATATGCTCTCCGAAGCCGGCGTCAAGCTCCTCTATAATCACCGCCTGCGCGAGAAGACCGGCGTCGCCAAACAGGGACGCCGAATCGTCTCCCTCACCATGCAAAACGGCGAACAATTCACGGGCAAAATGTTCGTGGATTGCTCCTATGAAGGCGATGTCATGGCGCAAGCCGGCGTCTCCTACACCTACGGGCGCGAGTCCTCCGCGCAATACGGTGAGTCCCTCGCCGGCGTGCGCGAAAAAACACCCTACCACCAGTTCCTCTTCGACGTTCCCGCGCTCGACTCCAACGGCAAGCCCCTGCCCGAATTGACGGCTGAGCCGCCGGGAAAACCCGGCGAGGCCGACAAAGGCATCCAGGCTTACAACTTCCGCATCATCGCCACCAACGTCTCCCACAATCGCATCCCCTGGCCGAAACCGCGCGGCTATTCCCCCGCGCGCTACGAACTGCTCGCACGCACCCTGGAAGCCTTCGTCAAGGTCCGCGGACGCTCCCCCGTCTTCCACGAACTCACCCTCATTGCGCCGATTCCCAACGGCAAAGCGGACTTCAACAACAACGGCCCGTTTTCCACCGACTGGATCGGCAAGAATTACGAATACCCCGAAGGCTCCTATGCCGTCCGTGACCGCCTCTGGCAGGAGCACATCGACTACGTTCAGGGCTTCTACTACTTCCTCGCCAACGATCCGCGCGTGCCCAAAGTCTTACAGCAGGAAGTGAACCAATGGGGCCTTTGCAAGGACGAATACCAGGATACGGACCACTGGCCGCATCAGTTGTACGTGCGCGAAGCACGGCGCATGACCGGCGATTTCGTCGTTACCCAGAAAGATCTGCAAACGGATTTGACCAAGCCCGATGTCATCGGCATGGGAAGCTACAACTCCGATTCGCACAACATCCGCCGCTTCGTGAACTCCCGCGGGATGGCCGAAAACGAAGGCGATATGCAGGTGGCCGTGAAGCCCTACCAGATCCCCTATCGCGTGATGTTGCCCAAACGCACCGAAATGGAGAACTTCCTCAACCCTGTCACGTTCTCCGCTTCACACGTGGCCTATAGTTCACTGCGCATGGAACCGCAGTACATGATTCTGGGACACGCCGCCGGTGTGGCGGCATGGCTTGCACTCAAAACCGGCAAGCCCGTTCAGGATATCTCCGTGTCCGAACTCCAGAAAACCTTGCTCG
>CALFYN010000795.1 GCA_937952345.1 uncultured Acidobacteriota bacterium | reverse complement strand
TGCGCTGCCGCTCCGGCCGCCACCACCCAACCCCGCCGCGATCGCGCCGGCGCCGTGTCCGGCGTTTGGTCCGGCGGCGTGCGCAACTCCAGCACAAGGTCGCGCATCGACTGCCAGCGGTCCTCAGCGTCCTTCTGCAGGCAACGCTTCACCAGCCGCTCCAGCCACATCGGGGTGAACGGCTTCACCGCCATCGGAGCAGGCTCGCCGCCTAGAATTGCAGCCACCAGGCTCGTGTAGTTCTTCCCCTCGAAGGCCCTCCGCCCGGTGACCATCTCGTACAGCACCGCGCCGAAGGCCCAGATGTCGCTACGTGCGTCAGCCTCTTTTCCTTCGAACTGCTCCGGCGCCATGTACTGCGGGGTGCCGAGAACCGTTCCTTCAGTGGTCAGCGACTTCACCACCGTCGCATCCGTAGGTCCTGGCTTTCCCGTCGATTTCGCCAGCCCAAAGTCGAGGACCTTCACCCCATCCCGCGTGATCATGATGTTGCCCGGTTTGATATCCCGATGCGTCACGCCCGCCCGATGTGCCCGATCCAACGCATCCGCGATCTGTGTGGCGTACTGCAAAGCCGTATCCAGCGGCAATGCGCCCCGAGCAATGCGAGCCTCGATGGTCGCCCCCTCGATCAGTTCCATCACCATGTAGTTCGGGCCGATGTCGTAGAGCACACAAATATTCGGGTGTTTTAGCGATGCCACGGCGCGCGCTTCCCGTTCGAAACGGGCGCGTGCGTCTTCGCGATTCGCGATATGATCCGGCAGCACCTTGATGGCAACGAAGCGATCGAGGCGCGTGTCGCGGGCCTTGTATACTTCGCCCATGCCTCCCGCTCCGATCGGGGCGAGGATTTCATAGGGGCCGAGTTTTTCGCCTTCAGAAAGCGGCATGTGCTGGATTCAGCCAGTTTACTCGAATCGGCAACAGGTTAGGGATGGACGGCGCATACGGAAGCTATCTACCCCGTCGATCCGCAACAAGCAAGTAAAGAGTTGCCGACGATCCTGGAGCTATCTGTAAACGCTGGGCCGTTAGCACTCGACAGACGCGGTGCGTGGGAACGATACAATCTAGGTACGTCGCGCTCCCATCGAGCCGATCGCCACAATGACATCGCCGTCCCCTCACGCATCGAACAAGGCGTTCTATGATCGCATCAGCGGAGCTTATGACCTCATCGCCGATGCCAACGAACGTACTGCGAGGCTGGCTGGGCTGCATGCACTTGCGCTCCAAGAGGGGGAGCGTGTCCTTGAACTGGGCTTCGGCACTGGCAATGAACTCATGGACATCGCAGACCTCGTTGGCGAGACAGGGCGTGTTCTGGGTATTGATGTTTCCGTTGGGATGTTCCAAATCGCTGAGCGCAAGCTCGCCGGCAAGAACATCAAGACGCCGCTGGATCTACGAGTCGGGGATGCGCGAAGACTACCGTGGGGGGAAGCGAGCGTGGATGCCGTGTACACGAGCTTCACGCTTGAGTTGTTTCCGCCGGATGAAATTCCTGAGGTGCTTGCGGAGTGCAGACGTGTGCTGAGGCCGGGTGGACGGATGGGAGTGGTCTCCATGGCGACCGTAAAGGAAGGGCAGAAAACCAGCACGATCGAGAAAGCATACGTGTGGATGCACCGGCACTTTCCGCATATCGTGGACTGCCAACCGATCGATGTCGAGGCGGTCGTCACGAAGGCAGGTTTTGAGATCGCGAAGGTGATTGAAATGGAGATCTGGACGATACCTGTGCGCGCAGTGGTAGGTTACCGCGAGTAGACGCCCAGCGTTTGTCAATCCGGCACGGATCGAATATTCAGCGACGCCGGCGGCGGCCGGAGAAGGTTCTTGGCGGCGGCGGCGACTTGGGCTCGTTGGCGGGCGGCAGGTTGGCATTCATCGAAGCCAAAAACGCGGCCATATCGGCGTCGGATATGAGCCCGATGGGCCGAGGGAGCGGCGGGAGTTCGCGGAATTGCACCTGAATTCCCAGAGTGCGCTCATATTTGCGGACGTCGGAGAGTTCCACGGGACTGACGAAGGTCCAGGAGGCGCCACGGGCGCCGGCGCGGCCCGTGCGTCCAATCCGATGAACGAAGTTTTCCGGATCTTGCGGCAAATCGTAGTTGACGACGTGGGCGATGTCATCGACATGAATCCCGCGCGCGGCCACGTCGGTGGCGACCAGCACACGGTAGACACCGTCTTTGAAGCCTTGCAACGCTTCATTGCGCTGGCCCTGTGAGCGGTCGCCGTGGATGGCGGCGACCTTGTACTTCTCGCGCTCGAGAAATTTCGTCAAACGGTCGGCGCCCTCTTTGGTGGCTACAAAGACAAGGAAAGAACCCTGTTCGTTTTTGAGCAGATACTTGAGGAGATCGAACTTGGAGCCGCGCGGAACTTCGTAGCAGAAGAGATCGATGCGGGCGGCCGTCTGCGCGCAGGGCTCCACGGCGATGCGCACGGGATTGTGCACGTAACTTGCAACCAGTCCCGCCACGGACGAGTCCATCGTCGCTGAGAAAAGCATTGTGTGGCGTTTCGCCGGGAGCTTATCCATGATGATGCGCAGATCGGGCAGGAAGCCCATATCGAGCATCCGATCGGCCTCGTCCAGCACCACGGTGGCGGCACGGGAGAGATCGATCAAGCGCCGGTCCAGATAGTCGCAGAGGCGGCCCGGCGTGGCGATCACCACTTCGGCCCCGGCCTGGATGTCGCGCAACTGGGCTTTCTCGCTCAAGCCGCCTACGACAACGGCCGTGCGGATGTGCATGCCGTGGGCGATTTGCCGGAAAGCCTCATCGATCTGTATGGCGAGTTCGCGTGTGGGGCTGAGGATCAGGACTTTGATGATCTTGGTGCGGGGAACGGCGGCGAGAGCCTCGATGAGGGGGATGGAGAATGCGAGCGTCTTGCCGGTTCCGGTCTGCGCGGTGGCGACAACGTCACGGCCTTCCAGGAGCGGCGGGATGGCCTGCGCCTGGACGGGCGTCGGGGTGACGAATTTGTTCTTCTCGAGATTGTTCCGCAAGGCGGAGCAGAGTTTGAGATCGGAAAAATGCTGTATCAATTGTGCTCGGATCTTCCTAGGCGAACCGGAACCCTTTTGTTTTCATGATAGCAGCGTCAGAAAAAGCCGGGGGGCTGGTTCGCTATGGGTGTCCGATTCGTGGGAGCGGCGCGGAGCCTATTTTTCAAAACCCCGCATGTATGGGACGACCGGCGGCCGCGGCCCGGTGTTAAATTGCGGCCCGCGTGTGGAGCGGTATCGCATGTTCATGACCGGGGTCTCGACGCGGCGTCCGACGGCGGAGTAGCGGCCGTTCTCCCAGTTGGATTCCATGTAGTGGTTGGTGATCCCAGTGGACAGAAGCAAGCGCTCCGCATGGAATGGTTCCTTCCCGGTCACCATCATTTCGGTAATCCAGTGCGGCAGGGCGTTCGAGGCGTGGTATTGTGCGTAGGGACCGGGCCAGCCAAGCATCGAGATAATGACGGGCTCTTTTTGTCCTTCGACTTCGGCGGCGTAGGTCCAGCCCACACCCCGGCCCGAAATTACCGCCGCTTTCGTCCCATCGTTATAGTCGACGACGCACACATTTGCCTGGGGGTTCTGCTGAAAGGCTCCTTGCTTTAGGTTGAAATTTGCCGCTACGGAATCGAGCAGCTTGCCGGCCCAGGGATTGTGCTCGACCCACTTCGCTGATTCCGGTCCTCGAATGGACTGCACTGCCTTGACGCCTGTCTCACCGCCCTTGCGGCGTTCGACGAAGGCCTGGAGCACGTCAATGCAATGGAAGATGCCTCCTTCGTCGGAAGCGCCTCCGAGCACGATGGAGTTTTTGATGGGTGTGTCGACAGCGATCTCGATTTCGGGCTTGCGGAAGTA
>CALFYN010000794.1 GCA_937952345.1 uncultured Acidobacteriota bacterium | reverse complement strand
GGGCCGCCACCGGCAAGGTGACACAAAAGATCCCCAAAGACTTCCCCACCGCGGACAAAGTCAGCGTGCGCTAATCCACAAATCCGCGCCAGACGTTCCCCTTCTCGTCGCGCAGAATCACGCCCCAACTGTCCGACATCCCGCTGATCGTCTTCCCATTCGAATCGCGGAACCGGTACGTCACCGTATCATCGGCCTGCCGCTCCGCCGATCCACGCCAGATGTTGCCGAATTCGTCGCGCAGGCGGATGAAGTCGCCATACCCAGACCCGTACACCACGTTTCTCGATTTCAGAGATTCGAAACGGTAGAATCCGTCCGTTGAGCCAAGTCTTCGCCTTTTTCGCATGGTACGCCCCCATTATCAATGCCCATGCCGGCATTGCATATCAGCGATTCCCTGTAAGTGGCCCTGCCGGATCTACTGAGTCGTTCTAAGACAAAGCCCCCGACGGCACAATCTTCGGCCGGATCACCGCTATGTTGTGCGGCGCCATCACCTCCACCAGCTTCCGGTACATCTCCTCCCCTCGATACGACCCCGTGATCGCCCCGCCTGAACCCGCGAAATTCGCACTCGCCCCCACACTCCGCGCCAGCCGGATCATCTCCATATTCCCCTCCCCGATCTGATACACCTTCGCACGCAGATCGAAGTTGCTGTTGATCAGATGGTCCAGCGTCTGGTAATCCCCCTTCAGCAGCGCCTCCCGGCCCTGTTGCGCATAGGAACCCCACGTGAACATCGCGTCCACCACTTCCGCGTCGCCCCGCCTCCAGCGCTCGCGGATGTTCGAATGAAATACCTCCGTGCCTTCACTCAAGCTGGTCCGGTATGCCAGATACAGCGTGGGCAGCAACTGCGGATCCAGCCGCTCATACTCCCCATAGCCGCGCGAGTCCATCAGATCCCGCCGGAAATTCATGTACACCAAACCTTCGTAGGATTGGATCACGCGGTCCTGCGGCCCCGCCGCCACGCCCAACTCATGTGTCTCCGCCTCCAGCACCAGCCTCGCCTGAATCGCCGGATCCAGATCCACCTTGTAGTACTGGCACAGTGCCCGCAGTGCCGCCGTGATAATCGCGCTCGATCCGCCCATCCCCAGCCGCAACGGCACCGTCGATTCATACTCCAGCGTGAAGTTGCGCTCCTCGATCTCGATGCCATGCTGCCGGCAGTAATCCACAAACCGGATAATAATCGCCTGAATAATCCGGATTCCGCCGTAATAACCGCGCCACCGGATCGTCGAATACAAATCGTCCAAACCCTCGAACACCGGCATGTCCGCTTTTCCCGGCTTGATCTCCAGCCGCGCGCTCGGGTACACCAGCACCCGCGCTCGAAAGTTTCTTACCAGGAATGCTATCGTCTTTCCGTAGTAGCCGTCGCTGGGATTCCCTAACAGGCCCGCGCGCGCATAGGCGTAAGTCTCTATCACGAAATCATCATAGCCGAACGCATCCATCGAAGGAGGCCAATGAAAGCAGTTGTGCAGCGAGTCAGCCGCGCCAGCGTCACCGTGGATGGCACGGTAACGGGAGCCATCCACCGCGGCCTGCTCGTATTACTCGGCGTCGCTAAATCCGATACCGAACAGTCCGCCGATTACCTCGTGGACAAGATCGCCGGATTGCGTATCTTCCCCGATGAAAACGGCAAGATGAACCGCAGCCTCGTCGATACCGGCGGCGCCATCCTCGTTGTCTCGCAATTCACCCTCTACGGCGATTGCCGCAAAGGCCGCCGGCCCAGCTTCGATGCCGCCGCCACGCCCGAACTCGCCCGCAGCCTCTACGAATATTTCGTAACTCGCGCCCGCGCCCTCCAAATCCCCGTCGAAACCGGAGTATTTCAGGCCCACATGGATGTCGAACTTATCAACGACGGTCCCGTCACGCTCATCCTCGAGTCCCTGTCATAATTTGAAGTGAATTGATTGATCCCTCTGCCTATATCGCTCCCACCGCCCGCGTCCATCCCGATGCCGTCATCGGAGCGCAAACCCGCATCGGCGAGTTCTGCCTCATCGAACAGGACGTCGTCATCGGCGCCGAATGCCTCCTCGAACCCTACGTCTACGTGAAGCGCTGGACCACGCTCGGCGACCGCAACGAAATCTCCGCCGGCACCGTCCTCGGCACTGACCCGCTCGACAAGAACTTCACCGGCGAGCGCAGTTACCTCATCCTCGGCAACGGCAATCGCATCCGCGAACACTACACCGTCTCCCGCGGCACCAAGCCCGAAACCATCACTCGCATCGGCGACGACAACTACGTCATGACCAGCGGCCACATCGCCCACAACTGCACCATCGGCAGCCGCTGCGTCATCGCCAGTTGCGCCCTCGTGGCCGGCTATGTCGAAGTCGGCGACGGCGCGTTCCTCTCCGGTGGTGTCGTCGTTCACCAGTTCTCCAAAATCGGCCGTTACGTCATGGTGGGTGGCAACACTCGCGTCAACAGCGATCTTCCGCCCTTCTTCCTTTACTCCGGCTTCGACGTTGTCCCCAAGGGCCTCAACCTCGTCGGCCTCCGCCGCGCCGGCTTCTCCCGCGACGACATCCGCCAACTGAAACAGATCTACCGCCTGCTCTATCGCTCCGGCCTCAAACTCCACGACGCCATCGCCCATATCGAATCCGAAACCCCCGGGCCGCTCGCCGACGAGATCGTCACATTCATCCGCTCCTCCGATCGCGGTATCGTGAGAGAAAGGAAATCAACAGGGACTGGCGTCGATGAATAGAATCCATCTTGTGCTTGCCTTCGGGCTCATGGGCGGTGCCGCCTACGTGCTCGTCGCCGAAAAAGACCCCAAAGTGGCCGAGGAGATCATCCATCGTCCCACTCCCATCCCCGACCGCATCATCCTCACTTGGGCCGGCGACCCCACCACCACCCAAGCTGTCACCTGGCGCACCGACACCACCGTGAAGAAGCCGGTTGCCGAACTCGCCGAAGCCGGCGATGGCCCGGACTTCATCAAGAAAGCCATCACCATCCAGGCCACCAGCGAAACCTTTCAGTCCGACATCAACACGGCCCTCTATCACTCCGCGCGTTTCAATCAACTCAAGCCCGCCACCATGTACGCCTACCGCGTCGGCGACGGCTACAACTGGAGCGAGTGGAATCAATTCCGCACCGCCGAGCCCGGCCCCGCCCCGGTCGAATTCCTTTATGTCGGCGACGCCCAGAACGATATCTACCAGCTCTGGTCGCGCCTCATCCGCCAAGGCTACTCCGAAGCCCCCAAGGCTCGATTCATCATCCACGCCGGCGACCTCGTCAATCGCGCCGCCCGCGATGCCGAATGGGGCGAATGGCACGCCGCCGCCGGCTGGATCAACCGCAGCGTTGTCTCCTTCCCCACACCCGGCAATCACGAATACGGTTCGAAACAGCTCACCACGCACTGGCGTCCCCAGTTCACTCTTCCCGAAAACGGCCTCAAGGGCCTCGAGGAAACCAACTACTTCGTCGACATTCAGGGTGTGCGCGTGGTCGCCCTCAACTCCAACCGCATGCAGAAGGAGCAGGCCGAGTGGCTCGACCAGACGCTATCCGATAACCCCAACCGCTGGACCATCCTCACCTTCCATCACCCCATCTTCTCCGCCGCCCGATCGCGCGACAACAAAGACCTCCGCGAAACCTGGCAGCCCATCTTCGACAAGCACAAAGTTGACATGGTGCTCACCGGCCATGATCACACCTACGCCCGCAGCAACCTGCGCACCGGCCTCAGCACACGCGAAGGAACGGCCGGCACGGTCTACGTCGTCTCCGTCTCCGGTCCGAAGATGTACAACCTCGATCGCGAAGACTGGATGCAGCGCGCCGCCGAAAACACGCAGCTCTGCCAGATCATCCGCATCAGCGGTGACACCCTGCGTTACGAAGCCCGCACCGCCCGCGGCGTCCTCTACGATGCCTTCGATCTCAAGAAGCAGAAGAACAAACCCAACCAGCTTGTAAACAAAGTTCCGCAGACCGAGGAGCGCCGCCGCCAGTAATCTGGGGGCATGCACGTAATTCTGGTGTTGGGGCTCTCCGCGGCGTCTTCGCTCGCGGCCATTACCGAAGCGGAAGCGGACAAGCTGTTTCAGGCGCAACAATGGCAAGAATCGGCCGCTGCTTACCGCCAACTCGCCGCCCAAGATCCATCCCGCGGCGCACACTGGTTCCGCCTCGGCATGTCCCTGCAGTCGCTGCGCCAATCCGACGAATCGCTCGCGGCCTATAGCAGAGCGCGCGCTCTCCGCTACAAGCCCGCCGGACTCTACATCCGCGCCGCCATCCTCCTCACCGAAGCAAAGCAGTTCGACCAGGCCATCGACTGGCTCCGGGAACTCATCGAAACCGGATTCGCCGCCAAAGCCCTCGAAGGCATCGCCCCCCTTGCCGAACTCCGCAAGTCCGACGCCTACCGCGCGCTCCAATCGAGCCAGCCCGAACCCTGTTCCACGCCACAGTACCGCCAACTCGATTTCTGGGTCGGCCACTTCGAAGTACGAAACCCGCAGGGCCAACTCACCGGCCACAACCGCATCGAAAAGATCCTCAACGGATGCGTGCTCCAGGAGAACTGGACCGCGCAAGGCGGTGGTGCAGGCAAAAGCTTCTCCTGGTTCGATCCCGACCTCAAGAAGTGGCGTCAACTCTTCATCGGCTCCACCGGCCACTCCCACGAATACACCGGCGAGTTTCGCGACGGCGCCATGCATCTGCTCCATGACCGCCGCCACGACGACGGATCCCGCCATATGTTCCGCATGGTCTTCACTCCACAACCGCAAGGCAAGGTCCGGCAATTCATCGAGGAATCCTGGGACGCAGGCAAAAGTTGGAACGTCTGGTTTGACGGCATGTATACCCCAGCGTACACAAAGGAGTAAGAGGTAGCTTTCTCTCGAAGAACAGTCTACAATCGGATTCTGCTCTAGTGTAAGGGGTATGGTCCGGTTGTTTGAAAGGCTCGCGCTGCTGCTCGCGCTATGTTCTTGCGCCATAGCGGCGGAGATCCTTCTCCAGGGCCGCATCGCCAGCCCCAACCTCGATCCCATTCCCGGAGCACGCCTCCGCGTAACAGCCGCCTCCGGCGCGCCGATCACGGCAGTCGCCGATCCGCAAGGCCGCTTCTCCCTTTCTCTCCCCCTTCCGGGAGAGTACACCCTCGTCGTCGAACGCGAGGGATACTTCCCATTGCAGACTCGCATCAACGCCACCGAACAAGGCGAGGAACTGGCGCTCACCCTCGAACCGGTGCGCGAACTGCGCGAATCCGTCGATGTCACCACCAACCCCCTTACCGTCGACTTGGACAGCACCGCCGCACGCCGCACACTCAGTGACCGCCAGATCATCAACATTCCCTATCCCAACACCAACGACTTCCGCTCCGCCCTCCGCATCGTTCCCGGAGTCATTCGCGACAACCGCGGCGGCCTCCACATTAACGGAGCCGGCGAAGAGCAGATTCTCTACACCCTGAACAGCTTTCAGGTGAACGATCCCTTGAACGGCCGCTTCGAAACCCGCCTCAACGTCGAATCCGTCCACAACGTCGAGATCACCGGCGGCAATCTCCCCGCCGAGTTCGGCAAAGGCTCGGCCGGAGCACTCGCCGTGCGCACCCACATCGGCGACGACAAGCTGCGCTACTCGGCCACCAACTTCATGCCGGGCTTCGAGAATCGCAAAGGTTGGACCGTCGGCGATTGGGCGCCGCGCCTCACCTTCGCCGGGCCCATCCGCAAAGGCCGCGCCTGGTTCTCCGACAGCCTCGATCTGCAATACGTCCAAACCGTCATCCGCGACTTGCCCAAGGGCGACGACCGCTATTCCAGCATGCGCTACGGCAATCTGCTCAACACGCAGGTCAATCTTACGCGCGGCCACATTCTCCACTCCGGCTTCCTCGCCAATATCTGGAATGCGCCACGCACCGGACTCACCGCGCTCGATCCGCGCGAGACCACCATCGACCGCCGCAGCCGCCAGTGGTTCTTTCACATCCGCGATCACATCTCCTTCGAGAACGGCGCTGTCGCCGAGTTCGGTTTCGCCTCCAACCGCACCTTCGCCCGCGAAATTCCCCAAGGGCCCGATCTGCTGCGGCTCACCCCCGGGGGACGGAAGGGCAACTACTTTGTCGATGCGTTGCGCCATGGAGGCAGAGACCAGTTTTTGGCGAACGGCTTCCTGCCATCCTTCACACGATACGGAAGCCACCAGCTCAAAGCCGGCGTCGATTGGAACCTTGTCCGCTACAGCCAGGACGTGCGCCGCTCGGGCTATGAAAACTACAGCGAATCGGGCGCCCTCGTCAGCCGCACTCTCTACGGCGGACCGGGAAGCCTCTCTCGTACAAATCAGGAAGTGGCCACCTACGTCCAGGATTCCTGGCGCGTCAAGCCCGGACTGCTCATTGAAACCGGCATCCGCGGCGATTGGGACCGTCTGCTCAGCCGCTGGTCTCCCGCTCCGCGCTTCGCCGTGGCTTTCACCCCCAAGCGCATGCCGAATACCAAGTTCTACGGTGGAACATCGCGCATCTTCGATGCCTCCAGCCTGCGCCTGTTCACGCGCCAGATGGATCAGTACACGCTCACCAGTTATTTCACCGCCGAAGGCCGTGTCGGCCGCGGTCCCGCCCTCAGCCTATACACCATTCCCGATGTCCACTTCCGGCGCCCGCGCTATCGCAACAACACCGTCGGCGTAGAGCACTATTGGCCCGGCCGGCTCGCCTTCCGCGCCGAATTCATCAACCGCCGCGGCATTCATGGCTTCACCTACCGCAACGCGTACTCCGCACCGGATCAGGCGCCGCCGCAATGGGCCATCGAGCGCCAGGCCTCCGTAGTCGACGCCGTCTACACGCTCGACAACTACCGCCACGACTCCTACGACGCCGTCGCCTTCACCGTCCGCCAGAACATCCGCCGCCAGTACGAGTGGCTCATCTCCTACACCCGCTCGCGCGCCCTGTCGAACGCTGTCGTCGACGTCAACATCGACGATCCCATCATCGTCACCGACAACTTCGGACCCATGCCCTGGGATGCGCCGCACCGCTTCATGAGCTATGCCTACCTGCCCACGCCTTTCAAGAATTGGTCCCTGGCCTATCTGCTCGATGCCCGTAACGGATTCCCCTACAGCACGCGCCAGGAAGACGGGCGGATTCAGGGCAAAGTGAATGCGTTCCGGTTCCCCTACTACTTCGAGTTGAACCTGCACCTCGAACGCCGCTTCGTCTTTCGCGGCCATCGCTGGGCGTTGCGCGTCGGCGCCAACAACCTCACCAACCGCATCAACCCGGAGACGGTCAACAACACCGTTACCTCTGCCCGCTTCGGCCAGTTCTATGGAGGAAACGGCCGCGCCACCAACATTCGCATCCGCTGGCTTGGCCGCCAATAGCGCCTATTGCGTGGCGTGGCACGTATCGCACCCATTGGGCGCGCTGCGCTTGGCGTGGCAATCCATGCACGAATTCATCATCACCGACTTCTCCTGGAACACCACATCGCGCTGCGCCACATCGCCATGGCACTCCCCGCATTGGATCTTCGCGTCCTTCACATGCAGCGCGTGATTGAACCACACGATATCGGGAAGCTGGTATACCTTCACCCACGGCACCGCGCGTTTCTCCTTCGCGAACCCGGCCAGCTTCTGGATCTCCGCGCTGTCCGTCTTGATGCTCTGGTGGCATCCCATGCAGAACGCTTCCTTCGGATACGTCGCCGCGAATCCATCGCCCGGCATCGTATGGCAACCCGTGCAGGTCAAACCCGCCGCCACATGCGTCTTGTGGCTGTAGGCGATGGGCTGCTTCACCGGGTCGCCCGGCAGTTTCTCTTCCTTCGGCTTGTAGGCCTTCTGCTGCGCCAGGGCAGCGATGGCGAACACACAAACAATCAGAACTCGATTCATGGCAATGCGCTGTTCTTCAGCATAGCTCGTATGAAGCCACGCGCTAGAATGAGCCAATATGTTCTTCGCCGCGAAGCTTCGCCCCCGATTTGCACTGCTGGCTCTCGCCGTTGCACTCGCCGCGCAACCTGGGCCCAAGCGTCCCATTCAACCCGAAGACTTCGACTCGTGGAAATCCATCGCCGGCCAGAAGCTCTCCGATGACGGCAAGTTCCTCGCCTACGTGCTGACGCCGCAGGTGGGCAATGGCGAAGTGGTGCTGCGCAATCTCGAAACCGGCGCCGAACGCCGCGAAGGCATCGGGTCGAGGCCCACCACCTCCAGCGGATCCTCCGAAGAGCCCGCCGAACCCGGGCCTGCTCCTTCGCGATCTTCTTCCCGCGGCCCCACACTCTCCTTCACCTCCGACGGCAAACACCTCGTCTTCACCGCAAATCCGACCAGGGAAGAAGCCGATCAGGCACGCCGCACTCGCGCCGCCGCTCCCAAAGGCTCCCTCGTCATTCTTCCCACCACCGGCGGCGATGCCATTCGCATCGCCGGAGTCCGCGGCTTCCAACTCGCCGCCAACGATCCGCGCTGGCTCGCCTATCAACTCGAGCCACCCGCCGCGCCCGCACGTCCCGCCACCGAAGCAAAGAAGGAACCCAGCCGCACCGCATCGCGCACGCCCGCCTCGTCCGATGTCATCCTCCGCGATCTCACCACCCACACCGAACGCAAGTTCGTCGAGGTCTCCGAATACCTGCTGTCGAAGGACGGCAAACTGCTCGTCTACGCCGTGTCATCGAAGAACGAAGACAACAACGGCATCCACGCCGCGGCCACCGATGGCGCCGAATCGAAAACCATCCTCGCCGGCAAAGGCCGCTACACACGCCTGACCTGGGATGAGAACCAGCAGCGCCTCGCCTTCCTCAGCACGCGCGACGATGCCTCCTCGCGCCAGCCCGCCTACAGCCTCTATCTCTGGCCGCGCAGCACCGGCGTCACCGAACTGGCGGTAGCGCAATCCACGCCCGGCATGCGCTCCGGTTGGCGCATCGGCGAGCGCGGCACACTCAGCTTCTCCAAAGACGGCACGAAGCTCTTCTTCGCCACTGCCCCGGCGCAACCGGCACGCCGTCCCTCAAACGCCACGCCCGCCGAAGACAAAGCCGTGGCCGACCTCTGGCACTGGAAAGATCCCGTCGTGCAGTCCATGCAGAAGGTCCGCGCCGAACAGGACCGCAACCGCACCTACCGCGCCGTCTACCTCATTGCCGGCAAGCGCGCCATCCAACTCGCCGATCCGTCCATGACCGAACTCACCACCAACGACGACAGCGCCACGGCGATCGGCTCCGATGACCGCGACTACCGCAACCTCGTCGAGTTCGATGAGCGCTACAGCGATTACTACATCGTTAACGTCTCGAGCGGCGCGCGCACACTGGTGGCCCGCAAGCTCCGCGGCGGACTCACCACCTCGCCCGATGGCAAATACGGCGTGTCCTTCGATGGCAAGGATTGGTGGTCCACGGAGTTGGCCACCGCCCGCCGCCGCAATCTCACCGCATCCATCGGAGTCTCTTTCCGCGATGAAGACTTCGATTCCCCCGGGACGCCCCGCGCCTACGGCATGGCCGGCTGGACGAAAGACAGCAAGAGCATCCTGCTGTACGACCGCTACGACATCTGGCAGTTCTCTGCGGAAGGCGACTCCGCGCGTCTCGTCACCGCCGGCCTCGGCCGCAAAGAGAACATCCAGTTCCGCTACCAACGCTTCGGCGAGGAGCGCCGCTCTCCGTTCGAACGCGCCGCGCCCATCGATGGCGCGAAGCCCCTCCTGCTGCGCGCCGAAAACCTCTCCACGCGCGATTCGGGCTTCTGGGAAACTTCCCTCGCCGGCAATGCGCCGCCCCGCAAGCTGCTGATGGGCGCCAAGTCGTACTCCGCTCCGGAGAAAGCCAGGAACGCCGATGTGGTGCTGCTCTCCGCAACGCGCTTCGACGAATTCGGAGACCTGCTCCTCACCAACAGCCGCTTCGAGAACATCCGCAAAGTATCGAACGCCAATCCCCAGAAGGAGCAACTGCTGTGGGGCAGCGCCGAACTCATCTCCTTCCGCAACCTCGATGGCCGTCCCTTGCAGGCTGCCCTCTTCAAGCCCGAGAACTTCGACCCCACCAAGAAGTACCCGCTGATGGTCTACATCTATGAGCGCCTCTCGCAGACCGTGCATCAATTCCGCGCCCCGGCGCCAGGCCATTCCATCAACATCAGCCACTACGTCAGCAACGGCTACGTCGTGCTCACCCCCGACATCGCTTACAAAATCGGCTATCCAGGCCAAAGTGCGCTGCAATGCGTTCTGCCCGCCATCGACGCCGTGGTGAGCAAGGGCTTCATCGACGAAGATGCCATCGGCATTCAGGGGCATAGTTGGGGCGGCTATCAGATCGCCTACATGGTGACGCAGACCACCCGCTTCAAAGCCGCCGCCGCGGGCGCCCCCGTCGCCAACATGACCAGCGCCTATAACGGCATCCGCTGGGGATCGGGCCTGCCGCGCCAGTTTCAATATGAGCGCACGCAGAGCCGCATCGGCGGTTCGCTCTGGCAATATCCCACCCGCTTCTTCGAGAACTCGCCGCTGTTTCACGCCGACCGCGTGCGCACGCCGATGCTGCTGCTGCACAACGATCAGGACGATGCCGTGCCGTGGTATCAGGGCCTGGAATACTTCCTTGCCCTCCGCAGGCTCGGCAAAGAAGCCTACCTCTTCAACTACAACGGAGAGCCGCATGGTCTGCGCAAGCGTCCCAACCAGAAGGACTACACCATGCGCCTTCGCCAGTTCTTCGATCACCATCTGAAGGGTGCGCCAAAGCCCGCCTGGATGGAGCGTGGTATTCCTTACATTGAGCGGGATCAAGAGAAAGAGCGCGCCGCGCCCCCCGCCGGAACGGCCACGCCATCCGCTGGTGCGCAGTAACGCTCATTCACAATTCCGCCAGACTGTTCGATAAAGCAGATAGGTTCTCTGTGCCCATGCCCGGTTACCACGACCACCTGGAATGCCTGTTCGATCACGCGCTCAGCGGTCTAGCCCTGCATCGCCTCATCGTCGATGACCAGGGGAATCCAGCGGACTATGTGTTCGAATGCATCAATCCAGCCTTCGAAAGACTTACCGGACTCAGGGGCGAAGACATACTCGGCCGGCGCGCCACTGAGGTGATCCCCGGGCTCACCCAAACCGATCTCATCGCCCGCTACGCACAGGTCGTGCGCACCGGCGAGACCCTGCAATTGGAGCACTACGCTCCCGGGCTCCATCGTCACTACAACGTAGCCGCGTTCCGCACCGGACCGGAGCATTTCGCGGTCTCCTTTGAAGACATCACTGAACGCAAGCAGGCCGAGGATCTGCTCACCCGTACCGCGCAGCAGATCTCCTCCGAGGTCGGGGCGGAGTTTCTTCGCAGTCTCGTGCTGAATCTTGCCCGGTTGCTCGACGCCGAATATGCCCTCGTTGGGGAATACCTCTCGGCCGGCTCCGAACGGATCCGGTGCCATGCCATCTACAACGCCGGCACGGTATCCGAGGGCTTTGAGTACGACCTTGCCGGTACGCCCTGCAACTCCGCCCTGTCCGGAGGCTGTTGCGTGTTCCCGGAAGGCGTCCAGGCGCAGTTCCCGCAAGACCGGTTGCTGATCGAGATGGGCGCCGAAGCCTATGTGGGAGCGCCGCTCCTCGATTCCTCGGGCGGACGGTTGGGAATTATTGCCGTCCTCTGGAAGAGTCCTCTGCGCAAACTGTTGCAGGCCACCAGCGCTGTGCAACTGTTCGCCAGCCGCGCCGCCTCCGAACTCGAACGCAAGCGCTCCGAGGAAGCCCTGCTGCGTCATGCGAAAGAACTCGAGCAGGCCCGCCGCGAACAGGAAGAAGCAGCCCGCAACCTGCAGCGCATGCTCGATGTGGTAGCCGATGCCAGGGCCAAGGCCGAACGTGCCAACCGCTTCAAAACGGATTTCCTCGCTACCGCCAGCCATGAAATCCGCACGCCGCTGAATGCGATTCTCGGCGTCACGGAACTGCTCGAAACCAGCACCCTCTCCGTGCAGCAAAAGGAAGACGTGGCAACCGTGCGCGCCGCTGCCCGTGTGTTGCTGCACTTGATCAATGACCTGCTCGACCTGTCCAAGATCGAATCCGGCTGCCTCAAGGTGGAATCCATTCCCATGGCGCTCGGCGAAACCATCCGTAAGGCCGTCTGGATGGTGACCGCACAGGCCGAGCGCAAGAACATTCTGCTGCGCAGCGATCTCGCTGCCGGCCTTCCCGAGTACCTCATCGGGGATCCGTCGCGCCTTGGCCAGATCCTGCTCAACCTGCTCGGCAACGCCGTGAAATTCACCGATAGCGGCTTCGTCACGCTCCGCTGCCGGCTCGCTTCTTCCAACCCCCCGCGGATTCGGTTCGAGGTGGAGGATACCGGAATCGGCATCCCCGAATCGGCGCAGCCCGGCATCTTCCAGCCTTTCGTACAGGCCGATGCCAGCATGACGCGCCGCTTCGGCGGTACAGGCTTGGGGTTGGCTATCTGCCGCCGTCTCATTGAGGCGATGGGCGGCGAGATCGGTGTGCAGTCCACACCCGGCGCCGGTTCCCTGTTCTGGTTTGAAGTCCCCGTGAAACTCGCGCCCGCGCCTCAGCCTGTGGTTGCCAACGTTGCCGCGGCCTCCTCTCTGGCCGGGTGCAGGGTGCTGGTGGTGGAGGATAATCCCGTCAACCAAAAGGTTGCCATGCGCCTGCTCGAACGTTTGGGTTGCACGCCGGTGCTCGCCTCGGACGGAGTCGAAGCCGTGCGCCTGTTTCAACCCGGCCGCTTCGACGCCATTCTCATGGATTGCCGCATGCCCCTCATGGACGGGCTGGAGGCTACACGCGCCATTCGCGCCGCCGAGGCCAACCGTGTCCGTACGCCCGTGATCGCGCTCACCGCCAACGCCATGGAAGAAGAGCGCAACGCCTGCTTCGCCTCCGGCATGGACGACTACTTGACCAAGCCCGTCTCACTCGAGGTGCTGCGAAAGGCTCTGGGTGAGTGGTTTCAGCCCCCCGCTGGAAACAGCGAATCCGCCTGTTACCATAGTTCCGATGAGCCCCTCCGTATTGCGTAAGGATCGATGGCAGCAGGTGCTGCTCGGCATCCTCACGCTGCTCGGCGCCTACCTCTGCTTCACCATCGTCCAGCCGTTCCTCATGCCCGCCATCGCCGCCGTGGCCTTGGCCATTCTCTTCCACCCGCTGCACGCCAAATTGCGCAAGATGGGCCTTGGGCCGAATCTCGCCGCCGCCACCGGAGTCATCCTGATTCTCATCGTCACCATCGTGCCCGCCGTCTTTCTCACGGCATCCCTGGCGCGCGATCTGAAGTCCGTCTACAGCCTGCTCTCGGAGAAGTCGACAGCCGACGGAGGCTGGGAAGCATGGCTCACGCATGTGCTCGACCGGCCGCTGAGTGTCCTCGGCATCGATGTGGACGATCCGGAATTCAGCCTCAAGACGCAACTGCTCGATTGGGCCGATGCCGCCAGTTCCACTCTCGTGCGTATCCTCCGCGGAATCGCCGGCAATCTCGCCGGGGTGCTCTTCCAAACTTTCGTCTCGCTGTTCACCCTCTACTACCTGCTCCGCGACGGCCAGGCCATTCGCCAGCACATCAAGGGCATGCTGCCGCTCGACGCCGTAACCGTGGACCGGCTGTTCTTCGAGGTCCAGAACACCGTGGTTGCCAACATGTACGGAGTAGTCGCCGTCGCCGTTGTGCAAGGCGGATTGACCGCATTGGTGTTCCTCTTTCTCGGCTTGCCTTCACCGATGTTGTGGGGATTAGTGGCCGGCGTGTGCTCCATGATTCCCCTCATCGGCCCACCGATCGTATGGGTTCCCGCGGCCATCTATCTCGCCGCCACTAACCACTACGCCAAAGCCGTAATCCTCGCTGCCTTCGGCCTCGGCGTCATCGGCCTGGCCGACAACTTCATCCGTCCCTACATCGTCAGCGGCCAGGTGCGTCTGCATCCGCTGCTCATCTTCTTTGCCTTGCTCGGCGGCGCGCAGTCGTTCGGCATCATGGGCATCTTCATCGGCCCCGCCGCCCTCTCCGTCACCGTCGCCCTCATTGAACTGCTCACGCATCCGGCCGTACCCGCAACACCGCCGCCCCCCGAATCGCATCCTGCTTAAGCGTCTGCAACGCCACGTTGGCCTGTTCCAGCGGGAACTCCACCGTGTGCGTATGGATGGGAATCTGCGCCGCCACCTTGAGGAACTCCTCGCCATCATGCCGCGTGTTGTTGGCGACACTGCGAATGACCCGCTCGTGATAGAGCAGCGAGTAAGGGAACGAAGGGATATCGCTCATGTGGATGCCGCCGAGGGCCAGCGTTCCACCCTTCTCCAAAGCGGCCAGCGCCGAGGGCACGATCTCCCCGGCGGGCGCGAAGACAATCGCCGCATGCAGCAGCATCGGCGGCATATCGAACGTGTCGCCGGCCCATGCAGCGCCCAAATCGAGCGCCAGTTGCCGGTGCCGCTCATCGCGCGTCATGGCGTAGACATCGATGCCCCAATGCCGCGCCACCTGCGTCGCCACATGCGCCGCCGCGCCGAAGCCGTACAGCCCCAACCGGCCGCCCGGTTGAATGCCGCTCAGATGCAGCGCCCGAAAGCCGATGATGCCCGCGCACAGCAGCGGCGCCGCGGCGATGTTCGAAAAGCCTTCCGGCAACGCATAGACAAAGTCCTCCTGCGCCACCATGTATTCGGCGAAGCCGCCATTCACCGAGTAGCCTGTGAAGTCAGGATGGCTGCAGAGGTTCTCGCGGCCCGACCGGCAGTAATGGCAATCGCCACAGGTGCGATGCAGCCACGCCACGCCCACACGCTGTCCCGGCGCAAAGCGCGTCCCGCCGCGTTCCACTACGCCCACCACCTGGTGGCCGGGAATGACAGGCATCTTGCGCGCGTGTAACTCCCCTTCCACCACGTGAAGATCCGTGCGGCATACCGCGCAGGCGTTCACCCGGATCAGCACCTCTCCCTCGGCCGGTTCCGGCACGGCAACCTCTTCCATGCGAAGCGGGGACTGTGCCACGGGTTGCTGAGCGTGTAAAATACAGGCTTTCATACTTTCCTCATATGCATGTAGCCTTCCATCTTCTCCTGACTCTGGCCGCGACGCTCGGCGCGCAGCCCATCGACATCGGCTCGCGCCGCGAGCTCTTCGTCGATCGCTTCCTCATCGACAAGCTCGTCAATGCCCGTCTCGACCTGCAGCGCCCCCGCGAAATGGGCCCCGTGCACAAGTTCGACAAGCCGTGGGAAGGCGCCTTCAGCGGCTACTCCACGCTCATCAAGGACGGCAATCTGTACCGCCTGTATTATCGCGGAATCCCCACATCCGGTTCGGATGGCCGCACCGGCGAAGTGACTTGCTATGCCGAATCGCGCGATGGCATCCACTGGACACGGCCGAATCTCGGGCTCCACGAAGTGCACGGCACCAAACAGAACAACGTGATTCTCGCCACGCCGCCCTTCACGCACAACTTCGCCCCGTTCCTCGATACCAGGCCCGGCGTGCCTGCCTCGGAGCGATTCAAAGCCATCGGCGGCACCGGCAAATCGGGACTTGCGGCGTTTGCCTCGGCCGACGGCATCCGCTGGCGCAAGCTGCGCGAGGAGCCGATTCTGCCGCCCGGACCGGCCCGTTACGATTCGCAGAACCTCGCCTTCTACAGCGAGGCCGAAGGCCGCTATGTCTGCTATTTCCGCACCTTCCGCCGCATCGGCTCGCAGAACTACCGTTGGATCTCGCGCACCACCAGCGCCGATTTCCTCACCTGGGCGCCGCCCGAGGAGATGTCCTTCGGCGATGCGCCCCCCGAGCATCTCTACACCAACCAGACCAGCCCTTACTTCCGCGCGCCGCACATCCGCATCTCCATCGCCGCCCGCTTCTTCCCCGGCCGCCAGGTGATCGACGATGCCGAAGCCAAGGCCATCAACGTCGATCCCAAGTACTACAAGGACATCTCCGACGCCGTGCTGTTCTCCACGCGCGGCGGCAACACCTACGACCGCACGTTCCTCGAAGCGTTCATCCGCCCCGGACTCGGACTCGAGAATTGGGTGTCGCGCACGAACTACCCCGCCTGGAATGTGGTGCAGACCGGACCCGCCGAAATGTCGCTCTACGTGAACAAGAACTACGGCCAGCCGACCGCGCAGTTGGTGCGATACACCATGCGCCTCGATGGCTTTGCTTCCGTGCATGCGGGCGCCGCTGGCGGTGAGTTGGTGACCAAGCCGCTACGCTTCAAAGGCTCGGCGCTCGATTTGAACTTCGCCACATCGGCCGGAGGCAGCGTCCGCGTGGAACTGCAGGAAGCCAACGGCACTCCGATTCCTGGCTTCACGCTCGCCGATGCCCGTGAGTTGATCGGCGATCAGATCTCGCGTCCCGCACGCTGGAACGCGGGCGGCGATGTGCGTTCGCTCGAAGGCAAGACCGTGCGCATCCGCTTCGTGCTGAAGGACGCCGATCTGTACTCCTTCCGCTTCCAGTAGCCGGCTGGTGATACATTACAGCGATAGGCTTTTATGAGACGAACCATCGCTGTGGTCCTCTGCGTCGCCGCCGTCCCCCTTGCCGCGCAACACGACGCGAGTAAAGACGGGAAGGCGAAGCATCCCGCCATGGGTAACCCGCAAGCCATCGCCGCCGGGCAGAAGCTCTTCGTCAACTCCTGTGCCGGATGCCATGGCGTCAATGCCGAAGGCGGCCGCGGGCCCAATCTGCGCAGGCGCGGCGCCTGGCATCCGCTCGAAGACGACGCGCTCTACAACATGATCCGC
>CALFYN010000793.1 GCA_937952345.1 uncultured Acidobacteriota bacterium | reverse complement strand
GGTACTCATCAGGGCGCGCGAGGCGATAGTGGATGGTGGCGGTGACTTCCATCATCGTCTGGTCACCGGTGACGACGAGCGATTCTTCGGGCTTGCGCTGGAAGCGTCCGGAGCGATGCTGCACATTCCATTCGTAGGCGGCGGGCTCGGTCTCGATCATCTCGCCGCTGGAGCGATAGCCGATCTCCAGCGCGCGTGTGCGGCGAGCTTGAATGCGGGTGAGTTTCTCCACCGGCCACGGTAGTTTGTAGTGCAAGCCAGGCTCTTCGTAGGGCATTACCTTCTTGCCGAAGCGCTCAATGACGCCGACCTCATCGGGTTGCAGCATGTAGAAGCCATTGAGTACGAAGAGCGCGATGCACGTGTAGAGCAATGGCCGGGCCCAACGCCGGCGGGCGTCCCAGACGTGGTGGAAGGTGTGGTGCAGATCGAGGCGATGCCAGCGTTGCTGAAGATGATGTGGGCTGAGTTGGTGGAGGATTTTGGACAATCTGGATTTCTGCCTCGGCTCAATCTTCAGGAGGCGGAGAGAGCTGAGCATCACCAGCAGAGAGGAGATCTGGTGCGTAAACGCCGCGCCGAGGGGGCCGAGGATGCCGGTGGCGCAGGCGATGACGGCGGTGAAATTGACGATGCCGGCGAAGATGATGATGTTCTGCCAGGTGATGGCCATGGCCCTGCGGCTGACTTCGAAGAGCTTCGCCAGCTTGTCGAGCGATTCCGGCATGTAGACTACGTCGGCTGCCTCGGCGGTGATATCGCTGGCGCCTTTCACAGCGACACCGACGTGCGCGGCAGCCAGTGCAGGCGCGTCGTTGATGCCATCGCCGATCATGGCAACGGTGTGGCCGTGGCCGGCGAGGTGGCGGATGCGGTCGAGCTTCTGTTCGGGGAGGAGTTCGGCTTCGACGTGCGGAATCAGCAGTTCCCTGGCGATGACCTCGGCGGCGCGGCGGCGATCGCCGGTGAGCATGACCACCTGATGAATGTCGAGGTGATGGTCGATCTGGTGGATCGCCTTCTTGGCGCCTTGCCGAATGCGGTCGCGCAGGAGAATGGCGCCGATGAGGTGCGAATCTTCCGCCACCAACACAGCGGTTGCGCCGAGTTGGTCGGCCTGATCGAGAAGCGCCCCCGTGTCGGCGATGCCGTGTTCGGCAAGGAAAGCGGCGTTGCCGGCGCGCAGGGTGCAGCCGTTGTGCGTGCATTCGACTCCGCGGCCGGGGAGCACGCGGGCGTCTTCGACAGCGGTGAGCGGGAGGCCTCGCGTGCGTGCGGCATCGACAATGACCCGGGCGAGGACGTGGTCTGAGCCGCGCTCGGCAGTGGCCGCCAGTTGCAAAACGTCATCTTCGCTGCCTTTGTTGGCGATGACGCGAATGATCTCGAACTTTCCTTCGGTGATGGTGCCGGTCTTGTCGAAGACGATGGCATCGACCTTGGCGGCCTGCTGGATGATGGCGCCACCGCGCACGAGAATACCGCGCCGGGCGAGTCCGCCCATGGCGGCGACCATTGCTGTCGGGGTGGCCAGAATCAGGGCGCAGGGGCAACCGACCAGCAGGACGGCCACAGTGCGCAGCCAATCGCGCGTGAAGTAGAACGTGGCGGCGGCGCAGATGAGGAGCGCGGGCAGGAAGTAGCGCGCGTACTTGTCGGCCATGCGCTCGACGGGGGCCTGCTTGTCCTTGGCTTGCTCGACGAGGCGCACGACCTGGGCGATGACGGTATCGGAGCCGGCGCGTGCGACGCGGATTTCGAGCATGCCGTTGCCGTTGAGCGTGGCGGAGAAGACATCGGAACCGGGTTGCTTGTCTTTGGGCAGGGATTCGCCGGTGATGGTGCTTTCGTCGATGGCGGAGAATCCGCTGATGACGGCTCCGTCGGCGGTGATCCGCTCGCCGGCGCGGACAAGGATGTGATCGCCGGGTTCGAGATCTTCCACGGGAACCTCGGTTTCCACGCCGTCCTTGATGAGGCGTGCTTTGCGAGGCATCTGCTCGACGAATCTGCGGATGGCGGCGTTGGTGCGTCCGGCGGCGTAGGTTTCCAGTCCTTCGCCAACCAGGATGATGAACAATGCTTCCGCGGCGGCGACATACTCGCCGGCTGCCAGGGCGGCGACGACAGCGACGCAGATGGCGAGATCGGCGGTGATCTCCTTCTCCAGCAGGTGGGCGATGGAGCTGTAGAAGGTCTTGTACCCGGCGAGAACGGTGATGATGGCGGCGGTGTCAATGCCGAAGATGGTCTTGAAGATGCCGGTGACATTCAGCAGCAATAGAACACCCACGAACGCAGCGTAGATGTAGTAACGCACGCGTTCACGGGCTTCCTGTTCCGGCGTTTGAATGTGCTTCGGTCGTGCTACCTGATGCATAGTTGACGTTCCAAACAGACACGCAGTCCGGTGACGGATGCGGCCGCTCCGATAGAATCGGAGTAGATCATTATGCCATTTGCATCCATCCCGGAGGCTATCGACGATTTCCGCGCAGGAAAGATGCTGGTTGTCGTCGACGACGAAGACCGGGAAAACGAAGGTGACCTGACCATCGCCGCGGAGAAGATCACTCCCGAGGTTATCAATTTCATGGCCGTTCATGGCCGGGGGTTGATCTGCGTGGCGCTGTCGGCGGACAAGTGTGACCAATTGCAGCTACCGATGATGTCGCCGCGGAACACATCGATGTTCGGCACGGCGTTTTGCGAGTCGGTGGACGCGGCGTCAGGAGTGACGACAGGGATTTCGGCGTCGGACCGCGCGCACACCATCCAGGTGATGATGAAGCCGGATGCCCGGCCGGCGGATCTGGCTCGGCCGGGGCATGTCTTCCCCTTACGCGCGCGCGAAGGCGGCGTGCTGGTGCGATCGGGGCAGACGGAAGCGGCGGTGGATCTGGCTCGCATGGCCGGATTGCAGCCGGGCGGCGTGATCTGCGAAATCATGAATGACGACGGCACGATGAGCCGTGTGCCGCAACTGATCGAGTTCTGCAAGCGGCACAACCTGCGGATGATTTCGGTGGCGGAACTGATTCGCTACCGCCTGCTGCATGAGCGGATTATCGAGCGGCGCGCGGAAGGGACGCTGCGGACTGCATTTGGCGATTTCCAAACGATTGCCTATTCCAGCTCAGTGGACGATGAACAGCATCTGGCACTGGTTTTTGGCGATGTGTCCACGCGCGAGAACGTGCTGGTGCGAATGCACTCACATTGTTCGTACGGGGATGTTTTCGGGTCACTGGACTGCAATTGCCAGGAGATCCTACGCGGCGCCATGCAGAAGATCAGTGGCGCCGGCGCGGGGGTGCTGGTATATCTACACCAGACCGGGCCAGGGATGCGGATGCAGAAGGAGAACGGGAAGTCGCGCATTCTGTCGCACGGGCGCGATCCGTTTCTTACCACGCAGGCGCAGGGGCAGCGGATGCTGCAGCACGATACGGGGATCGGGGCACAGATTTTGGCGGATTTGAATCTGCATACCATCCGGCTGCTGACGAATCATCCGCGGAAGATTGTCGGGCTGGAAGGCTTCGGTATTGAAATTGTGGATTCGGTGCCGGTGACAGAGTAAGCCGTCCGCTACAGCTTCCAGCGGCGCTGGCGAAGCACGGCGCGGAGCGACCCGTTGAGTAATTCGTACCAGACGGTGAGGAGTTCGCCGTTGGAGAGCTCGACGGTGGAGGGATAGCCGAGATCGCCGCCCATGCCGTCCGCGGAGATGGTGACAGGTGCGGACCAGGTCTTGCCTGAATCCGAACTCACGCGCGCCAGGTTGCCGTAGGGAGTGCGGCGATAGCCGTAGGTCATGAGCAGGCGTCCGTCGCGAAGCCGCAGCAGGTGCGAGGGCAATCCCCAGACGCCGATGGGATGCGGGGTGGTCCAGGTCTTCCCGCCATCGGAAGACTCGCATTGCAGCGTCTCGCGCTCATTTGCTTTGTTGTGATTGCGGATCTGCACGATGATGCGGCCGTCGGAGGCTTCGATGCCGTGGAGTTCGTGGTAGTTGTCGTGATCGTCGCCGGGGCGCGTAGGGATATCGGAGAGATAGCGCCAAGTCACGCCGTCGTCAGTGGATTCGGCGACGCCGACGCGCGAACCGGGTTCCCATAGCGCCTTGCCCGGATACAGCAAACGGCCGGAACGCTGCGCAATGGGGCCGTGCGGGCTGTTGACAGGGACACGAAACGGTGCGGACCAATTGACGCCGCCATCGGTGGAGCGCAGCATCCACGTGCCGAGATGCGCCTTGCGTTGTTCGGCGGTCAATCGGGCATGCGCCGCTTTCCATTTGGCGAGCCGTTCGGGATGCCAGTTGTCCGATTTTTGAAGGTACGGCTCATAGGCGAGCGAAGTGAATGTGGTGACGAGCAATGTGCCCTTGGGCGTTTCCAATACGCCCGCGTCGCGGTCGTCGATAGCGGAGTCCATCAGTGTTTCGGGCCAGGTCCAGGTGGCGCCTTCGTCTTTCGAGCGCATCAACTCCACGCGGCCGAACGGGCAGACGTGGCCTTCGCGGCCGCCGGAGCAGACAAGCAGCAACTCGCCGTTGGAGCGACGGGCGACGGTGGGCCAGCCGGAATAATACTGTGCATCGGGAGAAATGACCTGCGAACCGGAAGCAGCCATGAGGGGGAGAGGTGCGAAGAGGAATCCGCGGCGCGAAATAGGCATAGAAACTTGGTAACATAACAAAAGCCCCGCTGAGAAGGGGACCATAGATTACCAACCCCAGGGTAAACTTAGATCGACGCGACGAAGGGCGCTCTTTTCGAAGGGCGCCCTTCTCATTTCGGCGCTGTTTCCTTGGGCTTGAGGGGGCGGCTGATCAGTATCTTCCGCTTCGATTTTTCCCCGGTGAGGCGACGGGCGAGGATATCTTCTTCCGTGAATCTTGCCATGAGGATTTCGCCGTCGGTTTTGCGATTGCGGTCGTAGGAGATGTAGATGGTTCCATCGGGGGCCTGGAAGCCATCGGGGTAGGAGATGCCTGTGCGCTCATCGAGCATGAGGCCGCCTTGCCAAGTCACGCCGTCGTCATCGGAGAGCCATGCCGTGAGCTTGCTGCGGCCTTCGTGGGTATCGATGGTGTCGCCGTGCTTGACCAGCAGCAGACGGCCGGAGGCGAGCCGGCGAAGGTGAAATCGCGCCACGGGGTGCTGGATCGGGGAATCCACGGGCGCCGACCAGGTGCGGCCCTTGTCTGTGGAGAAACTCTGCATCAACCCCTTGGCCGTGCGCGCGAGCATCCAGAGGCTGCCGTCCTTTCGCTCGACGAACATATGTTCATCCCAGTTCGGATTGGGATATGCGACGTGTCCCAGCCGCTGCCAGGAGGCGCCTTCGTCGGTGGAGCGGAAGGTGTTCGCTCCGCGGTGGGGATCGAGGTCTCGGAACGCGCCTTGGAACGGGCCGAATCCTTCGTGGTTCAGCGAGACCGGCAGCAGCCATTCGCCAGTGGACAGGATGGTGGGCTTGTTCAGCGTAAAGCCGTGCCAGATGCGCTTGGGAGCGGACCAGACCGGTTCCGCCGCATCGGGGTTTTCACAGACTGAAGCCCACACGCCGGAGCGGCCGTCAAACTGCATCATGGACTGATTGAAGAACAGCCAGAGGCGGCCCTTGGGATCGGTCCAGACGTTGCCCACGAGCACGCTGCGATACATCGGAAGGGACTTCGACTGGGAGTCGATGACAAGGCGCGGTTTGCTCCACGTTTCGCCATCGTCATCGCTAGTGGCGAGGACGAAGAACGCCTTGGGGCCGTCTTCACCCGCCACCCAGCACGCCCAGATGCGTCCGCCGGGTGTGCGCGCGATGCCGATGGTCATGCCATAGTCGAGCTTGTCGTAATCGTAATCGGGCAATGGAGAGGTGTTGAGCCGCGGCGGGATTAACGCCAGGTCGGCGATCTTCTCCATGACTTCGATTTCGAAGGCGCGTGTCTGCTCGGGTGTGAATGCGCGAAGCCGCTCTTCCGGACTCTGCGCCAGCGCGGCGGCGATAAGAAGGAGTGTGGCCAGCACTCAGAACCCTTTGATCTTGTCCACTACGTTACGGAGTGGTTCATCCTTTGCGAAGCGGGCCACGTTGTCGAGCACGAGTTCCCGATAGCGCGCGCCCACCATGTCAGAGACGGTGGCGATGTGCGGTGTGATGAGCACATTCTCAAACTTCCAGAGCGGGTGGCCCTTGGGGAGCGGCTCAGGATCGGTGACATCGAGGCCGGCGCCTTCGATACGCTTCGAATCCAAGGCTTTGACGAGGGCATTCCCGTCGTATAACTTTCCGCGCGATACGGCGATGAAATAGGCGCCGCGCTTCATCAGTTCAAACTGTTTTGCACCGACCATCTTTTCGCTTTGCGGCGTGTGCGGCGCGGAGATGAATACCACATCGGCTAGCGGGAGCACGGTGTCGAGGCGGTCTGGCGGAACAACGCGGGAGATGGCGGGATGGAAGGGGATGTCTTTCGGGTCGACGCCGATGACGGTCATGCCGAAGGCCTGGGCGCGGGTGGCAATCTGCGAACCGATACCGCCGACACCGATGATGACGGCGGTCTTGCCGCGCAGTTCGATGGCTTTCCAGGAACCCTTGGGCCACTCCTCTTTCGTGCGGTCGACAGCAGCGCGATTCATGCCTCGGGTGAGCGCAAGCAGCAGGGCGAAGGCATGATCGGCGATCTCTGGCCCCTGGATAATTTTTCCATTGGTGAGAGTGATGTTGGAGTTGATGAATTCGGGGAAGCGATAGCGTTCGACTCCGGCGCTGTAGATGTGAACCCACTTCAGTTTCTTACCGGCGTTGAAGATGGCAGGATTGATCTCCCCGAGGATCGCATCCGCATCGGCGACGACCTGGGTGACGTTGTCCGGGCGGCCCTCGACGAAAGTGACGTTGGGCGCCACTTGCTTCATGTCGGGAATCCAGGAGATGCCGCGGCCGGTGACCACGATCTTCTTCGGAGTTTGCGGGAACAGGGGCAGTGTGGCGGCAAACAGCAACAGTGCAATCAAGAACTTCATAGAAGCGGATTGTATCGTTCCCGCGCGCCTGCCGCCACCAACGGGTCAGGTTCGCACCAGGCCCTGCCGGATGGCGAAGCGGACCAGATCGGCACTGGAGCGTAGCTGCAGCTTGCGGAAAACGCGATTGCGGTGTGCATCCACGGTGTACACGCTGACGTTCAATTCCGCGGAAATTTCCTTGGCCGTCTTTCCCTCCGCCAAGCGGTGAAAGACCTCGCTTTCCCGCGCGGTAAGGAGGTCGAGGGGACTGCCGACGAAGCGCTGGTAATCGGAAAGAACGGTGTTGGAAACGCCCGGCGCTATGTAGCCATCGCCGCTTGCCACGGTGCGAACGGCAAGCAGCAGTTCCGCGTCGACGGCTTCCTTGAGCAGATAGCCCTTCGCGCCGGCGCGCAGGGTTTCGCGCACATAGTTGGAGTCCTTGTGCATCGAAAGAATAAGCACATTGACTTCGGGCCAGTTCTGGGTGACCTTGCGCGTGACATCCACTCCGCTCATGCCCGGCATCGCTACGTCCAGTATCAGCAGTTGCGGTTTGAGTTGCGGGATAAGTTGCAGCGCCTCCTCTCCCGTACCCGCTTCGCCGACGATCTCAAATTCTTCGGGATAGTTGTCGAGGATGAGGCGAAAACCTCGGCGAACCATTGCGTGGTCGTCGGCAAGCATGATGCGAATCGGCCGTTTCATGAGGATTCTCCAGCGTTGGTTTGCGTGGCGGGAATTGGAACCGCGGCGCAGATCTCCACTCCTGCTCCAGGCTTGTTGGTGATGTCGAGCGTTCCGCCGGCGGTGCGTACCCGTTCGCGCATGCCAAGCAATCCGAGGCCGAGGCTGGATGGGGCCGGCGGGAATCCGCCGCCGTCGTCGGCGAGCGAGAGTTGGATTCTGCCATTCGAGCGCAGCAGCGACATCTCCACATTCCTGGCCATCGAGTGGCGGGATGTGTTCGTCAGCGCCTCCTGGGCGACGCGGAACAGTTGCGTTTCCACATTGGGATCGAATCGATCCTGGGTGTTGCTGCGATAGTCCACAGCGATGCCGGTGCGTTTGGAAAAGCCATGGGCGAGATCGCGAAGCCCGGCGTCTAGACCAAAGTCATCGAGAATGCGGGGGCGCAACAGGTGGGACATCTCTCGTGCCACCGACTGGGCTTCCTTGACCAGGGTGATGGCGTCCCCGATGCGCTCCTGGCTGGCGTCATCCTTCGCCTGCACCACGAGCAAGGTAGACTCGATGGCGTTCAGTGTCTGTCCGAACTCGTCGTGAATGTCCTGGGAGAAACGCCTGGCGGACTCCTCCTGCGAGGCGAGCGTGTGGATAGAGAGCTTGGCGAGATAGTCGGCGCCTTTCTCCAGGTTGTGGAAGATGGCAAACGAGACGGCAACGCACCCAGTGGCACAGATTGCAGCCAGGGCCAATGCCACCAGAAACAGTTGCTGCGCGGTGACCATGGAAGCCGCTGCACTCTGCAATTGCGCGGCGCGAGAGGCAGCCACTTCGCCGTAGCTCACATCGGCCAGACGGGCCGTGGCGGCGATGAAGGCGCGGTGCAGGCTGGATAACTCACTCGAATTGTTGCGGCGCAATGTGATGAGGTTTCCCGTTTCGCGAAACAAGTTTGCCGCGGATGTTTCCACGCTCCTCCACGCTTCCAGTTCTGCCGGCTTGAGCGGGCGTTCCAATGCGTCGTGGATGTTGGACAGTATTTGCTCATGCTGCGCTTGGAGGAGAGGCCGAAGGCTTTCGAGTTCCGTTCCAGGCTTCCGCTCCGCCATGGAATAGAGCAACACGCCCAGATTCCCCTGATGGCGGAGCATGCGGTCGATGAGACTGGTCTCGCGTAGATTCTGCTCTGAAATCAACTCGGTTTCTATCCCGATCCGCTTCATGAGCCGTAGACCAAACCATCCCGAGGCGACCATGGCGATGAGGACCAATCCGAATCCCACAAGGAGCGTGCGCAGGAACCGCCGTTCAATACGGTTGAAGCGGTCGGCGCCGGTGGGCACGGAGAGTACTTTACGGAAAGGCATAACTTCGGATACTCAGGGACGGCCGGACTCTCTCATGATCTCAAGGAAAGTTGTTGGGATGCCATTCCAAAGAGCTTTGAAGGTAATGTTAGGGTCCACTTGTAGACATTACAGAGCACCACTAGGTCCGCCTTCCGAATTGCCAGTAACGCATTGAGGCATGGTTCGTTCCGGGGCAAGCTCAGTTGAGGTGCAGAGCCCATGAAGGAACGTCTCTCCCAGTTTCTGGCCATTCGCGACAGCCGCTTTGAGGATCTGAATCGCGACAACTACAAGTCAGTGCTCTACCGCGATTTCAGCGCGGGGTTGGTAACGGCCATGACAGCGATTCCCATGGCAATGGGCTTTGCCATGGCGATGGGATTGCGGCCGGAACAAGGCATCATTGCCGGGGCCATGGCTTGTCTCGTGGGAAGAACGTTTGGAGGCTCCAAGTATCAGGTATACGGGCCTACGGCGGCATTCATTCCGCTCATCTACGGCATCATGCAGAAGCACGACCACGGCTTCCTGGTGACGGCTTCCATCCTGGCTGGAATCCTGCTGTGCGTGCTCGGATTGGCGGGCATGGGGAAGATCGCCAAGCATGTGCCGAATTCGGTTGTGGTTGGCTTTACTGTCGGCATCGGCATCTCCATCGCCGCCACCAATCTTTACGATGTGCTTGGGATCACGGCGGCGGGAGGCGGCTCGATCATTACAAAGCTACAAGGTGTGGCCGAAAACATCGATCAAGTGAGTGCGTACGCTCTCGTGATCGGATTGCTGACCTTTGGATTGACGAAATTCCTGTTGCGGCTGTCGATCTACATCCCGGCACCGCTGATTGCTGTTGCCGTAGGGACAATGATGGCCGCCACAACGTGGGGCGAGAAGGGACTGACGCTAGTGCGCACGAAGTACGGGGAGATCCCGACGAACTTCTTCGTGTTTACCCCGCCTTCGTTGCCCGCGATCAGCAGCCAGTTGATCATGGACCTGACGTATGCCGTGGTTGCGATCGCCTTCATCTCCGGCGTGGAGAGCCTGTTGTGTTCCTCCATGGCCGACCGGCTTGCGGGCAATCGCAAGACTCCGTTCAATCCGGACCGTGAGTTCTGGGGGCAGGGTATGGTTCAGATTATCACTCCGCTCATCAACGGATTTCCCTGCACGGGTGCTCTGGCACGGACGGCCACCAGTATTCGCGCCGGCGCCGTGACTCCGCTCGCGGGCTATTTCAAATTCGCGCTGAAGCTGGGAATGGCCATCTTCCTGGCCCAGTATCTGGAACTCGTGCCGATGGCGTGTATCGGTGGGATTATGCTGTGGGTGGCGAGCAACATGATCAACGTGAAGGAGATCAGCCACGTGTGGGCAACCGGACGATTCCACTCCTTCCTGATGGTCTACACAGCGGTAATGGTGCCTGTGACGGACTTTCTGACCGGCGTGCTATCGGCACTTTTGCTGTACTTCATTCTGCGCCGTTTCGTGGAGCCGGTAGTGGAGCAACTTCCCGCCGTTGTCGCTCCGAAAGCAGAGGGGGTTGCGGCCTAACCGCAGGTCATGTTTCGCAGAATATTGGTTGCTTCGGGTGGAGATTCCTGTTCGGCCAAGGATACAGCGGACCGGCTGCGAGCCTTGCTGCCGGACGTGGAGACCGAGGTGTTTCACCTCGATCCGGCGCGTTCCGGCGACCTTCTGGACGAATTGCTCCAGCGTGCCGCGGCGATGCCCGCCGACCTGTTGATTGTAGGTGCACGCCGGCACGTGACGGCGCGGCGTGTTGCCATGTTGGCGCCCTGTTCCGTGCTGATGGTTCCGGACGGTACGGCGCTTGGGTTGACTCGGATACTTGTCCCTGTGGATTTTTCCGAGGCCTCCGCCGACGCCGTGAAAGTGGGCACGGCGCTCGCCCGCGCCGCCGGTGGGGAGTGCCACTTCGTGTCAGTGGAATGCGATGACGATCCCTGGCTCGATTGGCGAGACCAGCCAGAACACTTGAGTGCGAAGCTGCGGGAGTTTGTGCGCGATTCCGGCGGTGAGGCGGCTTGGAATACATGTCTGGTGGAGGCCATCCGGCATTCCGGCGATGCGCTGGCGGATGTGGGTCTGCATGCCCCGGCGCACGCCATTGAAGGGGCCGACATTGCCTCCACGATCGTATCCGCCGCGGGAGACGAAAACAGCACGCTGATCGTCCTGGGAACCCGTGGTAGAAGCCGCGCCGCCTCAATTCTGGTTGGGAGCGTGACGGAGAAAGTCGTTCAGTTCTCCCCGTTACCCGTACTGGCCGTGAAACTGCGTGGGGCCAGGCTTGGCCTGTTGCGCGGACTATTGGAACGGCTAAGGCGGCCGCCGGCACTGGTCGCCAGTTAAGAGAATCTGTCATTGAGGAGGATGCCATGAAACAACGCTATGGATTGGACTGCATCAGCTATTTGACCGACTCGTCGATTCGCTGGTCGAAGACACCTCCACGAAAGGCGGCCCGCAAGGACGGTGTCGATGAGGAGGCCGTGAGATGGCTTCGGGACGCGGTCGCGGAAAAACAACGCGAAACCGCTCAACGCAACTCGGAATTGCGTTTCAGGGTGAAACAAACGGCGTAGTCTGTCACTTTCGGACGGGCGGCGGCATCCGAAAGCAGTATGATTCCGCTGCTCGCGTTGGCCCTCTTTACTCCAGCGGAGGAGTGCGCCGCCTGCCATTCGCTGATCCAACGTCCAGGCGAAACGAGGACTGTCGCTCCGTATGCGCTGTGGCAGGGGAGCATGATGGCGCATTCCGGCGTCGACCCTTTCTGGAAAGCGCAGATGAGCTGGGAGATACAGGCGCGTCCGGAAGCGAAGGCGGCGATTGAAGCGAAGTGTACGCGTTGCCACACCCCGGCGCAACAGGCTTCCGAAGGAGTCAACTGCACGGTTTGCCATCAGATAGAACCACAAGGGTTGGGAAAGAAAGCCTCTTTCACCGGCGGGTTCCGGATCAATGAAGAGAAGAAGATCTACGGGCCGCACGCCGATCCCTTCCCCATGCCCATGCAAATGCACACCGGATACAAGCCGGTGCAATCCAAACATGTGCTCGACTCAGCGCTGTGCGGTACGTGCCATACCGTGATCACGCATGCTCCGGATGGGCGTGAATTCATCGAACAGGCGCCGTATCTCGAGTGGCTGGCCAGCAGTTACGCGAAGGAGGGGAAGACCTGCCAATCCTGCCATATGCCCGTGGAGCCGCGCGAGATGTACATCGCACACCGTCCGATGGGCGGACCGTTTCCACCCACTTCCCCACGGCGTCCTTTTGGGTTGCACTTGCTGATCGGCGGAAATTACCTGGTTCCGAAGATGTTGGCGGAACTGTACCCCGGCGAGCAGGCAACGTTGCAGCGGACTTCGGAACGGGCGATGGAGAGCCTGGCGAAGGCAGTGCGGTTGCAGCCTCGCGTGGATTGGAATGGGAGCCGGTTGGCAGTGGATGTCCTGGTGGAGAACCGTACGGGTCACAAATTGCCGACGGCGTACCCCAGTCGCCGGATGTGGCTGGAAGTGGTGGTCAAGTCCGCTGGTGG
>CALFYN010000792.1 GCA_937952345.1 uncultured Acidobacteriota bacterium | reverse complement strand
ATCAGGCTGTGCCGGTGACCTTTTTCGTGAATTCGAAGAATTGTTTTTTGCGGGGGGTGTTGAGGCCCCAATTGACGGGCGGGCATTGGTAGCCGTCGTTGTAGTCGTTTTTACCGGGATCGAAGTAGCCCCAACCGGCGTAGGCGCTGAGGGCGGAACGCATGTTGTTGGCGGGCTGATCGAAGTCGAAGTGGTCATCCTCGTTGAAGAGGATGGGCATGGGGCGGTAGGTGGGGTGCTTGCGGACTTCGAGGACCATTTCGCGGATGCGGTTGGGATCCTTGACACCGTTGCCGTGCATGAGGATGAAGTCGGAAGCGGCGACAACGTTCGCTGTGGGGACACGGCCGCCGTTGAAGCTTGTGCCGACGAGGAGTCCACGGTTGCCGACCTTGATGCCGCGGGCGAGGAGGATGAGTTCGTCGATGCGGTTGGGGCGGATGATGTCGTGGTCGTAGGAACGGTTGTCGCACTCGTTGGCGACTTCGAGGATGACGTTGCGGTAGCCCTTGTTGAGGATCCAGCGGACGGTTTGTTCGACGGCGTTGCGGATGGCTTTTTCGCCGTCGAGGCGCTGGTCCTGGCCGAAGTAGAGACAGCCGACGATGGGGACCATGCCGAGCGAGTCGGCTTTGTCGAGGATGCGTTCGAGGCGCTTCAGATAGGGCGCTTTGATGGAGCCGTCGGCGCGGTAGCCGCTGTTGTGCCAGGGCTGGAGTTTGGAATAGCCTTCGGGGCTGCCGCCCTGGAGGCAGATGGTGAAGCCGAGGACTCCGTGGTTGCGCCAGATGGGCATGGCGGCGAGGAATTCGTTGACGTTGCGCTCGGGGTCCCACTTGCCGGTGTCGGGGTATTTCCAGCGGGAGACGGTTTCGGGGTTTTCGTCGTCGAAGATGCCCTGCACCATGCGGGTATTCATGAGAAGGCCTTCGATCTTCATGCCTTCGAAGCTGCGTCCGGCGTAGGTGGGTTTGCCGTTGATGAGGAACTGGTCCTGGCGAATGGAGACGGTGGTTTTGCCGGCGGCGTGGAGCGCGGGCGCGGCGAGGGCCGAGGCAAGCAGGGAACGGCGTGTGAATCGCATGGCTCGAATCATGATGCCACAGGGAGGCCGCGAATTGTATGATGGAGAGCTTATGGCAGACAAACCAGAACGGCAATTTGGATTTAACACGCGAGCATTGCATCATGGCTACTCGCCGGAAGGGACGACGCATGCGCGCGCGGTTCCCATTTATCAAACCACGTCCTTCACGTTCGATAACTCCGACCATGCTGCCGCGCTCTTCGGTTTGCAGCAGTTCGGCAACATTTACACGCGGATCATGAATCCGACGCAGGATGTGCTGGAGCAGCGGGTGGCATCGCTCGAGAACGGGGCGATGGCGCTGGCGGTGTCGAGCGGACAGGCGGCGCAGTTCCTGACGATTAACAGCCTGCTCGAAAGCGGCGATGAAATGGTGGCGGCGAGCACGCTGTACGGCGGGACGTACACGCAGTTCGACGTGAGCTTCCGGCGCATGGGCTATAACGTGAAGTTCGTGGATCCGGATAATCCGGAGAATTTCCGCAAGGCGATTACGCCGAAGACGCGGTGTTTGTATGGGGAGACGATTTCGAATCCACGGGGCAATGTGCTGGATATCGAAAAGGTGGCGGCGATCGCGCATGAGCACAATATTCCGCTGGTGATCGACAATACGTTTGCCACGCCGTATGTGTGCCGGCCGCTCGATTACGGGGCCGATATCGTGGTGCACTCGCTGACGAAGTTCATGGGCGGGCATGGGACGTCGATTGGCGGGATTATCGTGAGCGGGGCGAAGTTTGACTGGACGAAGGGGAAATTCCCGATGTTGACGGAGCCTTCGCCGGCTTATCACGGGCTGAAGTTTTCCGATCCGTTCGGGAATCTGGCGTTTATTCTGCGGGCGCGGGTGGAAGGGTTGCGCGATATGGGGCCGTGTATCAGCCCGTTCAACTCGTTCCTGTTCCTGCAGGGGATCGAGACGCTGGGGATGCGCATGGACCGGCATTTGTCGAATGCGCGGGCGGTGGCGGAGTGGCTGGAGAAGCATCCGAAGGTGAAGTGGGTGCGGTATCCGTCACTGGCATCGAGTCCGTATCAGGCACTGGCGCAGAAGTATTGCCCGAAGGGCGCGGGCGCGGTGTTCAGCTTCGGCATTGATGGCGGCTATGACAAAGGCAAGAAGTTCGTCGATTCGCTACAGATGTTCTCGCACCTGGCGAATGTGGGCGATGCGCGGAGCCTGGTGATTCATCCGGCATCGACGACGCACCAGCAGTTGACGGCGGAGCAGCAAGCGGCGGCGGGTGTGGAGCCGGACATGATCCGGTTGTCGATCGGGCTGGAGGATCTGGACGACATTCTGTGGGATCTGGATCAGGCGCTGGCGGCGACGGCCTAAAGCGGAATCACAGGAAGGGCCGGGCGCAAGTGTCCGGCCCGCCTGGGAAGCGGATATCCTATTAGTTTGAGCACTGCAAAAAATTCCCGGAAGGACTATCCATCCGCTGCCGCGTTGCGGGTGGCATCGTTGCGCGAGCAGATTGCGGACGTGCTGGAGCGGCAGATCATCAGTGGCAAGTATCAGCCGGGCGAGCGCATGGTGGAGCGCAATCTGGCGCGGCAATTCGGCGTGAGCAGCATCCCGATCCGGGAGGCGCTGCAGGACCTGGAGAACCGCGGGCTGGTGATGAAGCGGCACAACTACGGCTGTTCGGTGATCGCGCTGGCGCCGGAAGATGCGGGGCGGTTGTGTGAACTGCGGCGGGTGCTGGAACCGGAAGTGATGCGCTGGGCGGCGGCGCGGATGACGAAGGACGGAGTGGCACGGCTGCGTGAGGAACTGGAGGCCATGGAGAAGGCGGCGGCTAGCGGCGATCACGCGGAGTTCTTCCATTGCGACTGGCGTTTTCACGCCGGGATTTGGGAGATTGCGGGGAACCGTTTCGCAGCGAAGGCGCTGCATTCGGCGATCGGGTCACTGTTTGCGTCGGGGGTGATCCGGGGCAAGGCGAGCGGGGCGTTGAACCTGCCGCAGGAAGTGAAGAAGCACGGGAAATTGCTGAAAGCGCTGGCGGCGGGCGATGGGGAGAAGGCGGCGGCGACGCTCGAGGAAATCGCGAGGAGTTTCGAGAAGCATTTGCCCGCGGATGGTGCGTGAGGGTGAGCCTCAGGTTACGCTAAGAGAATGCGGGAACAGGGTATCGCATCGGCGAGCCGCCAGGAAGGCGACCAGCAGTATGAAGCGGCTCTGCGTCCGCGGCGGCTGGAGGAGTTCACCGGCCAGGCGAAGCTGAAGGAAAACCTGGCGATTGCGATTGCGGCGGCGCGGCGGCGGGGTGAGGCGATGGACCATGTGCTGCTGTTCGGGCCTCCGGGGTTGGGGAAGACGACGCTGGCGCACATCATTGCGGCGGAACTGGGTGTGGACATCGATTTGACGAGCGGTCCGGTGATTCAGAAGAAACTGGATCTGACCGGCATGCTGAGCAACGTGCGCGATAAGCAGGTGTTTTTCGTCGATGAAATTCACCGGCTGCTGCCCGATGTGGAGGAGATGTTTTATTCGGCTCTGGAGGATTTCCGGGTCGATATTATTGTTGGGCAGGGGCCTGGGGCGCGCACGCATTCGCTGCCGATTCCGCGATTCACGGCGATTGGGGCGACGACGCGGATGGGGATGATCAGCGCTCCGATGCGTGGGCGGTTCGGGCTGCTGCTGCGGCTGAATCATTATGGCGTACCGGAGTTGCAGAAGATCGTGGAGCGCTCGGCGACGCTGCTGCAGGTGACGGTGGATCATGAGGGTGCCGAGGAGATTGCACGGCGGGCGCGGGGGACGCCGCGTATCGCGAACCGGCTGTTGCGGCGGGTGCGGGATTACGCGGAGGTGCGCGCGGCGGGGCACATCGACCTGAAGGTGGCGCGCACGGCGCTGGATCTGCTGGAGGTGGACCGCTTCGGGCTGGATGAGATTGACCAGAAGATCATGCTGACGCTGCTGGAGAAATACGGTGGTGGTCCGGTGGGGTTGAAGACGATTGCGTCATCGGTGGATGAGTAGGCGGACACGATTGAAGAAGTGTACGAGCCTTACCTGATGCAGCTTGGGTTTCTGGACCGCACGCCGAAGGGGCGCAAGGCGACGGATACGGCGTTCGATTATTTTGGCGTGAAGCGGCGGGTGGCGTTTGCGAACGATCAGGGATCGTTGTTCGGATGAAGACGGTGTATCTGGCGCTGGGTTCGAACATGGGGGACCGGCGGGGGAATCTGGAGCGGGCGGTGGAGCGGATTGGCGCGGCGGGCGTGGCGGTGACGGCGGTGTCGCGGGTGTATGAAACGAAGGCGATGTACAAAACGGACCAGCCGGATTTCCTGAATCAGGTATTGGAGGGAAAGACCGATGTGCTGCCGCGGGTGCTGCTGCGGCGGCTGCAGACGATTGAGCGGGAGATGGGGCGGCGGCGGGTGGTGGCCAACGGGCCGCGGACGATTGACATCGATCTGTTGTTGTACGGGCGGTTTGTGATTACGACGGCGGACCTGGTGGTGCCGCATCCGCGGATGGGGGAACGGCGCTTTGTGCTGGAGCCGCTGGCGGAGATTGCGCCGGGGTTGCGGCATCCGGTGACGAAGCAAACGATGCTGGAGATGCTGGCGGGAGTGAAGGATCAACGGGTGCGGACGAGCGGCAGCCGTTTCGGAACTGAGGGGTGGGATCAGCCCTGATCGGGCCTCAGGCTGATTTCCTCCAGCACTGCAACCGCCCTCCCCCGCGAGTCCCCCCGCCCCAACAGCACCATCAAAATCCGGTCCTCGATCCTCCCGCTCGCCTCCAACATCCCCGGATCCAGATCCCGAATATCCAGTATCGTAAACTCAAATCGAAGCCCACGCCCTTCCCACAACCCATTCATCCGCATCGCTTCCCACCCCAGATACAACACCACCTGCACCGGACTCCGCGCAAACTGCTCCTCAATCAGCAGCCTGTATTCCAGTAATCTCCGCCCGATATTCCCATCGTTCCGCGTCTGCAATTCCAAATGGAAAAGCTCCCCATTCTCCAACTCCGCCGGCAGATCCACGCGCCGCAACTGCGTGCGCGGAAACTCCACGTTCAACCACCGCCGGATCGCCGATCCCGCCAGATTCTCCAGCAACCGCGCATGCGTCGATTGCAGCAGTTCCTTCAGCGTTTCGTCAAAGCGCACTACAACAGAAGTGCGGACAAACCCGCAAACTTCTCCTCACCTCCTTGACCATCCCTTAACAAAAGACGAATACACTGAATAGCGCCATGCCCCGCTGGCTCCTGGCGATCTCCATCGCCCTCATGCTAATCCCGGCCATGGCGCTCGTCTGGTTAGGCTGGCGCCTTGTCGAGCAGGATCGCCTGCTCGAAAGCGAACAGCGCCGCGAACGCAGCCGCCTCGCCGCCGAAACCCTCGCCGCATCTCTGCGCAAAGCCATCGCCGGCGATCACACGTTGGCAGCCGCCGCATGGCTCGATCACCCGCCAACCCTCCCCACCGGCGCCGTTCTGGTCACCCTCCGCCGCAGCGGCGCCATCCGAACCCAACCCCCAACCCTGCTCCTCTACCGCCCGATTCCCGCCGACCTCGTGCAGCCCCCGGACGAGCCCTTCCGCGAAGCCGAAACCTTGGAATACACCCACAAGGACCCAGCCAGAGCACTGCAACTCTACTCCAATCTCGCCAACGATCCGAACCCTGCCATCTCCGCCGGAGCCCGTCTCCGCCTCGCCCGCACCCTCCGAACCCTCGGACGAACAGACGAAGCACTCACCCACTACACCGCCCTGTCCAAGGCCGACCGCATCGCCTTCGCCGGAGTCCCCGTCAGTCTCCTGGCCCTCCGTTCCCGCTGCCTGATTCACGAGCAGAAAGGCGAAAAAACAAAGCTCCAGCAGGAAAGCCGCCAACTGCTCGAAGGCCTGCAACAAGGCCGCTGGGCCATTGAAAAATCCGCTTACCAGCACTATTCGCAATTAGCCCAAAACTGGGTCGCGCAGACCATCCCCCAAAGCAGCAAGGGCCCGATTGTCTCCGCGGCTGTCGAATATCTCTGGCATTGGTGGAAGAACCAGCACGGTGCCGGAGCCACCACCGTCAACCTCCCCGAAGGAGAAGTAGCCATCCTCTGGAGTGTGTCCCCCGATGGCCTCGCCGCCCTCATCGCGGACAAAGACTATCAGCAGCGGCACTGGTTCCACTCCCCTGCAACCGAAAAAGCATGGATCGTCAACGGCTCCAGGCGACAGGCGGCCGTGACGCTCTCCCCCGAAGAATCCGGACTCCCCTGGGCCATCGCCGCCCTTGATGAGCCCAACGGCGGATTCGCTTCCCGCCGCCGGTTGCTGTTCGCCGGCCTCACGGCGATGGTCCTGCTCATCGCCGCCGGAGTATGGCTCGCCAGCCGCTCCATCTCGAAGGAACTCGCCGTCGCCCGTCTCCAATCCGAATTCGTCGCCGCCGTCTCGCATGAATTCCGCACCCCGCTCACATCCCTCCAGCAATTCAACGAAATGCTCGCCGACGACACAACACTGACGCCCGAAGACCGCACACTATTTCATGAAGCTCAGGATCGTGCCACCCAACGTCTGCGCCGTCTCGTCGAATCCCTCCTCGATTTCGGCCGCATGGAATCCGGCCGCAAAGCCTTCCGTCTGGAACCACTCGATGCCGGCGACCTACTCAGCGCCGTTGTCGCCAGCTTCCGCACCGAACCCGCGGCCCGCGGCTTCACCCTCGAATGTCATGTGGAGCCCGTCCCCGTGCAGGCCGACCGCGAAGCCTTGGCCCTCGCCCTCTGGAATCTGCTCGACAACGCCGTCAAATACAGCGGATCAAGCCGAAGCGTGGAAGTTGCCGCACGCCGCAACGGCACGCACGGCATCCTGCAAGTAACGGATAACGGTCCCGGCATCGCGCCGCACGAACAGCGGCGCATCTTTCAGAAATTCGTGCGCGGCGAAGACGCCCTGCGCGACAGCATCCCCGGTACCGGAATCGGATTGGCCATGGTGGAACACATTGTCCGTATGCATCACGGCCGGGTCACGGTCGAAAGCGCCCCCGGAACGGGGAGCACATTCCAGATCAAGCTGCCCCTCGAAATCCGCGCCGGCGATTAATATCCAAGCCCGTCCCCCTGCGGGACCGTTGTGTCCAAATAACGGCAGGTGTAGACTGGCAGCGGATCAAAAGATCGAAAGGTTCGCATATCATGAACAGCAAAAACCTCTGCATAATCGCGCTGTATCTCCTGCTTTCTTCCATGGCCTTCGCGCAGAGTTCGGCCGGACGTGTCACCGGCACCATCGCCGACTCCACCGGTGGTGTCATCCCTGGCGCCCAAGTGCGTCTCATCTCCGTCGACACAGGCGTGGAGCGCGCCGTCTCCTCCAACGAACAAGGCTATTACAACTTTCCCCTCGTGCCTGCCGGCGTATACCGGATCGTGGTCAGCCGGGAAGGTTTCCAAACCGTGAACCGGACCGGAGTCACAATTGAAGTCGAGCAGGTGGCGAACGTGGACTTCAACCTGAATGTCGGCGTTGTTTCCGAAACCGTGGAGGTGAGAGAAACAACACCGCTGCTCCAGGCCTCCACTTCCTCCCTCGGGCAGGTTGTGGAGAGCCAGCAGATCATGGATCTTCCCCTCAATACCCGCACCGCCCTCGGGCTTCTCGGCCTGAGCGCCGGAGTGACGGTGGGAAGAGGATTCGACGCCAACACGTTTAACAACGCCAATCTCTTCAGTGCCGGCGGTTCTCGCCCTGGCCAGAATGAGTTTCTTCTGGATGGCGCGCCGAATACACTCCCCGGCGTCTGGGCAGGACGCGGAATCCTCGGAGTAACGGTTCCGGTGGATTCCATACAGGAATTCAAGGTGCAGACCAACGCCTTCTCGGCCGAATATGGACGCAGTGGCGGCGGCCTCGTCAACACCGTCAGTAAATCGGGCACCAATTCGTTCCATGGCAGCCTCTACAACTTTCTCCGCAACAGCAAGCTCGATGCGAACAATTTCTTCGCCAACCGGAACAATGTTCCGCTGGGAAGCTTCAAGCGCAATCAGTTCGGCGGCACAATTGGCGGACCCATTCACCGCAACCACACCTTCTTCTTCGTCAACTACCAGGCCACGCGGGCGCGCACCGCGGCCAACTCCACCTTCACAGTCCCCGCGGCGGAGATGCGCACCGGAGATTTTTCGCAACTGACCGCCGGAAATCAGAGGGTGACGATCTACGATCCGCTCACCACGCAGACCGTGGGAAACAATCCGATCCGCCAGCCGTTTGCCGGAAACATCATTCCCGCCAACCGGATCAATGCCGTGTCGCGAAACATCGTTGGCAAGTACCCCGCTCCCAATCAGCCCACTTCACTGAACAACCTCGTGCTGAACGCCTCACAAGCCAGGACGAACGACATTCTCGGCGTGCGTGTAGACCATACACTGACCTCGCGGCAACAGTTGAACGGACGCTTCTATTACACGCGCGATGACGATGTGAATCCGAACTGGTACGGGAACGAAACCACTCCCGGCAATCTCGGCCTGTTGCAGGATGTGTACTCGGTTGCGGCTGACTATGTATTTACCGTTTCCCCAACCATGCTCTTGAATACGCGCTATGCCTACAATCAGCGCACCCACAAGAACCTCAGCCGCTCTTTGGGTATCGACCTCACCACCCTCGGATTCCCCAGTGCGCTGCAATCGCAGAACGGAGAGACAACCTACCCGAGTTTCAATATTGGCGGCTATGGCAATCAAGGCTGGGCGGACGGCATCAATGCATTCGACTACATCACACACTCCATCCAGCAAAGCGCCACGAAGGTGCATGGATCGCACGTCATCAAATTCGGCGGCGACATCCGCTACAGCGCTGTTCCACAGGATCGCGGAATCAGCCTCAGCGGCAGTTACAGCTTCACACCAGGGTTCACGCAGGGCCCCAACGCCAACCAGGGCGGCGCCACAGCCGGAGACTCCATCGCGTCCTTGTTGCTCGGAACGCCTGCCTCAGGCGACTTCGGCACATTCCTGCAGGTGAAAGGAGCCAACACATATTCCGGGCTGTATGTTCAGGACGATTGGCGTGTCACGCAAAAACTGACGTTGAATCTCGGACTGCGCTATGAACTCGAGGTCCCGCGCACGGAAAAGCTGGACCGTCTCGATTGGTTCGACTACGACGTCGTCAGCCCTTTGAACGACCAGGTGCGAGGATTGGGCGAGTTGCGCGGTGGAATGCGTTTCGCCGCCGTCGGTGGGAATCCGAGGCGCCACTTTAACACCGACAAGAACAACTTTGCTCCACGGATCGGATTCGCCTACCAGGTGGGCACCAAGACAGTGCTGCGCGGCGGCTACGGATTCTTCTATGGATCAGGCAGTGTCGGTGCGGCGGGATGGAACATCGCCTCGCAGGGCTTTGCTCCATCCACTTCATTTGTCGGGTCGCTCGACGGACTGCGTCCCATCGCCACCTTGAGCAATCCGTTTCCCGACGGCTTTTCGCAGCCCGTCGGCAACAGTGAAGGACTGCTGTCACTCACAGGACAGAACGTCGCCCGCATCTTCGACCGCGATGCGCCGCTGCCCTACAACCAACAGTGGAACTTCAGCCTGCAACGGCAGATCGGCAGTTTCCTCGTGGAGGGTGCTTATCTCGGAAGCCGCGGTGTGCATCTTGGCGACGGCGCCGGATTTCAGATCAACCAACTCCGTCCGGAGACTCTCGCCTTGGGTACGGCACTGCAAACCCTGGTGCCGAACCCCTTCTTCGGTGTGATCACAGCACCGGGAACACTCAACCGCAGCACCGTGGCGCGAGGGCAATTGCTGCGCCCCTATCCGCACTTCGGCAATCTGACCGTGTTCAATCCAGCCGCCGGCGGATCCACCTATCACGGCTTCACTGCCAAGGTAGAACGCCGGTTTGCCCGTGGGCTGGGCTTCCTGCTCTCCTACACCAATTCCAAAAACATCAGCGACGCTCCCGCAACCATCGGACCACTGGCACAGCATCAGGATGCCTACGACCGGCGCAGTGACCGGTCTCTGGTTGAGGAAGACATTGCCCAGAGGATTGTCGGTAGCGTGAGCTGGCAACTGCCCTTCGGCAATGGGCAACGCTACGGCTCCGCCTGGAACCGGGGACTGGATCTCGTCCTCGGCGGATGGCAGTTGAATTCGTTGTTCTCCCTGCAATCCGGGCCGCCTCTTGCACTAACCAACACCCCGAACACCTCGCGCGCGTTGGGCGGATCCCAGCGGCCGAACAGCACGGGGACCAGCGCCGCGCGCAGCGGCAGGGTTCAGGACAGGCTCAACGACTTCCTGAACACGAGCGTATTTACCGCCCCCGTGCCGTTCACCTATGGCAATGTGGGCCGCACTCTGCCCGACGTTCGCGGACCAAGAATGAGCAACGTCGATCTTTCCATCTTCAAGATGTTTCCCATCCGCGAACAGGTGCGCCTCCATCTCCGCGCGGAATTCTTCAACGCATTCAATTCCCCGATGTTCGGACTGCCGAATTCGGCATTTGGGAACCGCGCATTCGGAACGATCACGGGAACCATGAACGATCCGCGCCAGGTGCAGTTGGCATTACGGCTGACTTTTTAATCGAACATTCACCCTCCAGCCTTGACGATTGCTTAACAAAGGCCC
>CALFYN010000791.1 GCA_937952345.1 uncultured Acidobacteriota bacterium | reverse complement strand
CCCCGGCCTGCCACTTCCCACCCACCTTCACAAACGCAGCCGCCGAACCCGCAGCCTGCCCGTCAATCGTCGCCTTCGCCGCCTGCGCCAGTTTCAAATGCGTCACGCCCTTCGTCGTTATCCGCACACCATCCCCATCGCGCACGGCATCCACCTCCCCGCGCGAATAATGCTGCTCCAATCCATCAATCGAAATCCACCCCGCCTTGCTATACCGCGTCGTATACGTCAAAAACCGCACGCGCCGCAAATCTCCGCGAGGCTCCGCCAAAGCCGCCTGAATAAACTCCTCGGAAACCTTCTTGCTCTCCGGCGAAAACTTATGTCCAATCGCCGGCCCAATCAAAAACAAAGCCCGCAGATCCGTCGGCTGCAAATTCTCATTCGCCAGTTGCTCCTTCACATTCGTCGAAGCCTGCAACTGCGGATCGTCGATGCTCCCATACCCCACCGTCGGCACCAGCAACGCATTCCGCGCATACAGGTAGGCATCATAAATCGGCCATCCCCGCTGCTCATGATACGGAGCCTGATCCGCCTTCGCGTACCGCCGCGTCTCACTAAACCCCGCCCCCGCCTCAATCGCCGCCCACATCGTCGGATAGTGCAACCCGATATGCCAAGTCCCCGCGCCCCCCATCGAAAACCCGCGCAACACAATGCGTGACTCATCAATCCGGTAATCCTTTTGCACCGCCGCCAGAGCCTCAAACACATCGGCCTCGCCGGCCCACCGGTAGGCATTATTGGTCCGCCCGTACACATGCAATTCAATCCGGTCCTGTTGCGGAGTCACAGGCTTCCCAAACTCCGCATCCGCCAAAAAGCTCACCTCATTCAACCGTGCATTCCGCCCATGCAGCACCACATCCAACCGCATCGGCTGTCCGCTATAAGACTCCGGCACAATCACCGTATAGGGCTGCACGCTCCCATCCACCTTCGACCGGTACGCCCGCGCCACACGCCCTTTCCGCTTCGTCCAACTCAACCCCGCATCCTTCGCCCGCGCATTCCCCACATCCAGTAACTTCAGGGCATTCTCGTAATACGCCTTCGTCAGAAACTCCTCCGGATGCCGCAAATTCCAATCCGCGGCTTTCGCATACACCGCCACATCCGGATTCGACGACTTCACCGCCGCCGCCAATTTCGTCTGCAGCGCCGACCGTTCGGCATCACTCAACGAATACGGGGGAGCGGGCTGTTGCTGTGCAAACAGCGGCAGGAGGAGCAGGAAAGCAAGATTCATGGGTCAGTTGCCATTATATGGCCCGCAAACTGAAGAGCCAACCCATGATAGACTGTGCGCAAGGTTTGCATGACATCTATCACAGCTGTAGCTCATTCCTTTTTTGAAGCTTGCGAGTCCGGCAAAGGCTGGGACGCCTGCCGCGCCTACTGCACCCCTGACGCCACCTTTGCGGCCCAGGCGGAACCACTGCTGAACGTCCAGACGCTGGCCCAATACACAGACTGGATGAAAGCGATCATGACCACCTTCCCCGATGCCCGCTATGAAGTAAAGTCATTCGCCACGGATACCGGACGCAACAACGTTACGGCCTATGGAGTCTTCCACGCCACACATACGGGTCCAGGCGGTCCAATCGAACCCACAGGCCGTAAGATGAGCACGGACTACGTCTATACCATGCAGTTCGACGGTGACAAGATCGTCCACATGACAAAGATCTGGAACGCCGGCCTCGCGTTGAAGGATCTCGGCTGGGTCTAGAAATCGAAGCGTAAGGAGCCTGCCGCTGCGGCTGCGGCGAAACAATAAGCAAAAAGGCAGAGTCACATGTCAGATGCCATCATAGGGACACGATGGCCAACCTCAAACCAGCCCGCACCTTTCAAGACCTGACGGTATGGCAGAGAGCGCATCAATTCGTTCTTGAGATATACAGACTAACCACAGAATTCCCCAAGCAAGAAACCTACAGTCTAGCCCTCCAGATGCGCCGAGCCGCGATCTCTATCCCCGCCAACATAGCCGAAGGCTTCCGCCGCCGCAGCAAGCCCGACAAAGCGCGGTTAATGAACATAGCCGAAGGTTCTCTCGAAGAATGCCGCTACTTCCTAATCCTAACCAAGGATCTAGGCTACGCCGACACAACCAATCTAACCGCCAACCTAGAAGAAGTCAGCCGCCTATTAAACGCCTACACCGCGGCCCTTCTCACTCCTGACCAGTAACTGCGTCCAAGCACTCGAAGCGCCAAGCCAACATTCTGACTCCTGTCTTCTGACTCCTGACTCCCAAGTCCCGAAGGGACTTCGGGCGCGCAGCACCCGTTTCGGGAGCGCAGCACCCGTCAGCTATGCCTGATCACCAGCACATCCCCGTCCTTCACGATATACTCCTTCCCTTCCAACCGCAGCATCCCTTTCTCCCGCACCCCCGGATACCCCTTGTGATCCACCAGATTCCTCCAATTCACTACTTCCGCCCGAATGAACTTCTTCTCGAAATCCGAGTGAATCGCCCCCGCCGCCTTCACCGCCGTCGAATGCGCCGGAATCGTCCACGCCCGCACTTCCGTCTCCCCCGCCGTCAGAAAACTCATCAGCCCCAACAGCGCATACGTCGCCGTGATGATCCGATTCAGCCCCGGCTCCTGCAGCCCATAGCTATCCATCAATTCCTTGGCTTCTTCCGGCCCCAATTCCGCCAGTTCCGCCTCAATCTTCCCGCAGACCGCCGCCACACCCGTCTTCGGCTTATTGCCCAGCTTCTCCTTGTACTCCGCCTCCAACTCATGCAGCCGTCCCGCCGCCTCTTCGCCCGCGTTGATCACAAACAGCATCGGCTTCTGCGACACAAACTGAAACCCGCGAATCCGCTTCTCCTCATCGTCGGTGAGCGTCATCTCCCGCAGCGGCTTGTTCTCTTCCAGAAACGCTTTGGCCCGCACCAGCACTTCATACTCATGGTCCAGCTCCGGATTCTTCAGCTTCTTCCGGTCCTTCTCCAGCCGCTCCAGGCGCTTCTCCGCCACCACCAGATCGCTCAGAATCAATTCAATATCCACGTCCTCGCAATCCCGCAGCGCATCCACGCTACCCTTTTCATGCGGCACCGTCGGATCCTCGAACACGCGCAGCACATGCGCCAGTGCATCCACCACGCGCAGGCTCGCCATGTATTGCGGATCGCGCAGCGCTTCCTTCGAAATCGCCGGAAAATCCACATACTCCACCACCGCGTGCGTCACTTTCGGAGGCTCGAAAATCTCCGCCAGCGCGTCCAGCCGCGGATCGGGCACCTTGGAAATGCCAATATGCGTCTCCATCGAACCGACGCGCGTCGCCTGATGCACACCGGTCAAAATCGTAAACAAAGAAGTCTTGCCTGTCATGGGCAGGCCGATAATTGCTGTTCTCATGGATAATTCAACTTTCTTGCGTAACCGCCACGGCGGCCTACAACGGCACCTCAACAAACGTGAGGATTTCCTGCAGAATGCGGTCCGCCATATCGCTCGACCGCTGCGAGGGAGCCACCCGGTGATTCACCATCACCCGGTGCGCGAACACCGGACCCACCAGCCGCTTCACATCATCCGGAATCACATAGTCGCGCCCCTCGATCATTGCCAGTGCCTGCGCCGCCCGGAATAGCGCCTGCGACCCGCGCGGACTCACCCCCAGCGCCAGCGACTCATGCTCCCGCGTCTTGTTCACAATCGCCAGCATGTAATCCACCAGCGCATCATCGACGCGGATCTTCGGCGCCAGATTCTGCATCTGCACCACTTCCTCGCCCGTCAACAACGGCCCCATTTCCCCCGGAGGCCGAGCCATATCCCGCAAAATCTCCCGCTCGCTCGCATTGTCCGGATACCCCATCCGCAACCGCATCAGAAAGCGGTCCAGTTGCGATTCCGGCAGCGGATACGTCCCGTGATGCTCCGCCGGATTCTGCGTCGCAATCACCATGAACGGCTCCGCCAGCGCATGCGACCGCCCGTCAATCGTGATCTGCCGCTCGTTCATCGCCTCCAGCAACGCCGATTGCGTCTTCGGAGTCGCCCGGTTAATCTCATCAGCAAGCAGAAAATTCGTGAACACCGGACCCGGCTTGAACTCGAACTCCCCCGTATGTGCGTTATAAATCGTCACCCCCAACACATCGCTCGGCAACATGTCCGAAGTGAACTGCAGCCGTTGAAACGAGGAATGCACCGACCGCGCCAGCGCATGCGCCAGCGTCGTCTTCCCTACCCCAGGCACATCTTCAATCAGCAGATGCCCCTTCGCAATCAGCGACACCAGGCTCAGCCGCAATACTTCCGGCTTTCCGCGTATCGCCTGGCCGAGGGAATCTTCCAATTCCGCCAGCCGGTCAAAGGCTCTGGAGAAGGAGATTGCGTCCGGCGGGGCTAGGGCAGTTTCCCGCTGGCTCATTTCTTTATCTTAATCCGGCTCTGCGCTTCCAGCAGCATGTAGGTCACCGTCGCGAATCCCGTCATCTTTCGCGCCGCATCCTTCAACTCCACGGTCCCCACCACCAGATGGTTCCCCACCCGCAGCAACTTCGACCGCGCCACCACTTTCCCATCCTCGATGGGACGAAAATAGTTGATCTTCAAATCCACCGTCGTGCACGCCCGCCGCCCCCCGAAATGATGAATCACCGCGATCCCCACCGCCGCATCGGCAATCGTTGCGCTCACCCCGCCATGCAGCAGCCCCGCCAGGTTCCGCAATTCATCCCGCACCGGAATCTCAATCGTCACCCCGTCGGCGTGCGTCTTCACAATGCGCAGCCCCAGGCTCCGGTTGAACGGCATCCGGTTCGACAACTCCCGCAATTGCTCGAGCGTCAGCTTCTCGTGCCGCATGCCTCCCCTTACTGCTCGCTCGCAGCCGGTTCGCTCGCAGCCGCCCCGCTCGATGCCACCGCCGAAGCCTCCAGTTCATTCAGGAACTGCGCCTTGTCCCTCCACTCCTCGCTCACCTTCACGAATACCTCGAGAAAAATCTTCCGGTCCAGCAGATTCTCCATCTGCAGCCGCGATTCCGTCCCGATCTTCTTCATCATCTCTCCGCCACGGCCGATAATAATCCCCTTGTGGCCCGGACGCTCCACATGCACCGTGGCCATGATCCGCGTCAACGTGCCGCCTTCTTTTCGAGGCACCTCTTCCCACTTGTCGATCATCACCGCCACCGAGTGCGGCACCTCCCGGTGCGTCAGGTTCAGAATCTGCTCCCGAATCAACTCCGCCGCCAGAAACCGCTCCGGCTGATCCGTCAGATAATCCTCCGGAAAATACTGCGGCCCCTGCGGCAGCTTCGCCACAATCGCCCGCCGCAACCGGCTGATCCCGTCCCCCTTCGCCGCCGACACCGGTATGATCTCCTCGAAATTGTGCTTGCCGCGGTACGCCTCGATCGCCGGCAGCAAATCGGACTTCCGCTCCAGCAGATCGATCTTCGTGAACACCAGGAACACCGGAATATCAATCTCCCGAATCCACGTGAGCGCCGCCTCGTCCTCGGGCTGAAACGGACGCATCGCATCCACGCAGAACAGGATCAGGTCCCGCCCCTGCATCGCTTCCTTCACCCGCTCATTCATCCGCTTGTGCAGCAGATTCTTCGGCTCCAGGATCCCCGGCGTGTCCAGCAGGATCACTTGCGCTTCGGGGTCCGTATGCACCCCCTGGATCACCGTCCGCGTCGTCTGCGGCTTGTCCGCGACAATCGCCACTTTCGTCCCCAAAAGGGCGTTCATTAAGGTGGATTTTCCGGCATTCGGCCTCCCCACCAGGGAGACAAACCCGGAGACATGACGTTGTTTCATTCTGTACCGTTCTCTGATTTCCGAATCCGCACGCGCTCCACGCGGCGGTCGTCGCTAGCGACTACTTCCAGGCAAATCCCGTCCCTCGACACCTGCTCACCGGCCTTCGGAACGTGCCCCAACCATTCTGTCACCAGTCCGCCCACAGTGGTAGCCTCCGTTTCCTCTTCCGGCGTGAAATCCAGCAGTTGCTTCAGATTATCCAAATCGAAGTTGCCCGCCACCAGGTAGGCGCCGTTCTCCTCCGGCACCGCATCCACTCCCGGCTCGTGCTCATCGCGGACCTCACCGATAATCTCTTCCACCAGATCTTCCATGGTAGCGATTCCCGCCGTATTTCCGTACTCGTCCACCACACCCACCATGTGCACGCTCTCCCGCTGCATCTCCCGCAACAGATCCTTCACCGGCTTCGTCTCCGGCACGCACGGCAATTGCCGCATCACGGACCGTACCTGCCGCGTCGCGCGGTATTGATAGTCCAACTCGAACATGTCCCGCACATGCACGAACCCGATCAGATTGTCGATCGTCCCTTCGTACACCGGGATCCGCGAATACTGCTCGTTGATCACCAGCGTCCGCATATCTTCGAGCGATTTGTCCGCCGCAATCGCCACCACGTTCGGCCGCGGCGTCATCACCTCACGCACCGTCTTGTCCCCAAAAGCCACCACCGAGTGGATCAGCCGGCTGTCATCTTCCTCGATGATCCCCTCTTCCTTCCCCGCTTCGATAAATGCCTCAATGTGCTCCTCCGCCGTCGGTTCTTCATTGTCCTGCGGAGCCTGATCCCCTAAATCCGCGATGCTTTGGAAAAAGTCCAGCGTCGCGATAATCGGCTTCGCTACCACTGCCATCAACCGGAACAACGGGAAAAACGCAATCGACCACTTCCCGTTCGTATTCCGGTACAGAAACCGCGGAGCCACGTAACTCGTCCCCAGCATCAGCAACGACGAGAACCCGAACGCCTCCAGCAACGAAACCCACACCCGCATGGTTCCCTGCAGCACCACCGCCAGCGTCACCACCGCCAGCGCCAGCAATCCAAAATGCCGGATCAGACTGAAGGCCAGCGCCCCCGTTTCCGCATCCAGCCCAATCTTTTCCTGTAGCGTACTCCGGTAAAACTGCAGCGACGGCAACTCGCGCGCCGTAATCCGCAAACTCTCCCGGCACAGCAGATGCACAAAGCTCACCGCGATCACCAGCAGGCTGATCCCCAGCAACGCAACCCACAACAGCAGTGTTACCGTCACGGGCGTCTCCGTGTCCGCGCGATCAGGCTGCCCGGCAACCCCAACTTCTTCCGCCAGCCCGTCTCCTGCCGCGCCATCCGCCCCCGGTCCGTCTCGTGATCCATCCCCATCAAATGCAGCGTGCCGTGCAGCATCAGGATGCAGATCTCCTCTTCCATCGAATGCCCGAATTCCCCCGCCTGCTCCCGCGCCCGTTCCACCGAAATCGCGATATCCCCCAGATTGCCCGCTTCCCCACTCGGAAACGACAGCACGTCCGTCGCATAATCGTGCCCCAGAAATTCACGGTTCAAACGCCGCAACTCCGCATCGTTCGAAATCAGGCAGGTGAATGCCGCTCCCCCAGCCACCTCATCGCACAGCCGCCCATGGAACGCGCGCAGCCGCTTCCGGTCCAGACCCCGTGGGCACCGGGAAAAGAGAACACTACTGCCTTCGGGAGACATGGGAGGGAATCACTCGCCTGCTTGAGAATCGGCGGGCTCGGCCGGAACGTTTAGCTTCAACGATAGTTGCCGCTCCGCCGTCTGTTCCTGATATTTTTCGTACGCCTTCACGATCCGCTGCACCAGGCTGTGGCGCACCACGTCCTTCTCGTCGAAGTACACAAAGCTGATGCCGTCTATCCCGCGCAGCACCTCGCTCGCCTCCAGCAGCCCGCTGCGCCGCGCGTTCGGCAAATCGATCTGCGTCAGATCCCCCGTCACCACCGTCTTCGAATTGAACCCCTGCCGCGTCAGCACCATCTTCATCTGTTCCGGCGTGCAATTCTGCGCCTCGTCCAGAATAATGAAGCTGTCGTTCAACGTCCGCCCGCGCATGAACGCCAGCGGTGCCACTTCAATCGTGCTCCGCTCCAGCAGCTTCTCCACCTTGTCCGGCTCGATCATGTCGTACAGCGCATCATATAAAGGACGCAGGTACGGATCCACCTTCTCCTGCAACGTGCCCGGCAGAAATCCCAGCCGCTCCCCCGCTTCCACCGCCGGGCGCGTCAGAATGATGCGGCTTACCCGCTTGTTCAGCAGCGCCGACACCGCCAGCGCCACCGCCAGGTACGTCTTGCCCGTCCCCGCCGGCCCGATCCCGAACACCAGATCGTTCCGCTCGATCGCCTCGAAGTACCGTTGCTGGTTGATGCTCTTCGGCGCCAGCATCTTCTTGCCGAAGCTCCGCTGCTTGCCGCTTTGCACCAGCGCCCGGAAGTTGATGCTTACGTCGCCCGTCGCCACCCGCAGGTAGCTGTTCAGCGAGCCGTTCGTGAACACCGTCCCTTCCTGCACCAACTGCTGGTACTCGGACAGAATTTCCTCTGCCCGTTTCACGCCCGGTTCTTCGCCTTCGATCTCTAGATTGTCGTTGCGCAGCGTGGCGCGGATTCCAAGGCCGCTTTCGAGAACACGAATATTCTCATCACGGGTCCCAAACAGGGATTCAATGCCGCGAGTAATCGGAATGCTGACTCTCATTCTTTCGGGATTTGGTCACCTGGAGGTAAATAGTGGGAAGTGCGGATGCCTCGTGTGCTGTCCAATCTGGTCGTCTTCCGCTTCCGCGGATAGCCTAGTAGCATCCAGCCTGAGTATACCACAAACCCCCTATTTTCAAGTGAATCTTTCGTTATCGCGAATCCGCCCACCGCCTCAATCCCCATGCACCGTCACCACCACTTCCCGGCTCCGCGGCCGGTCGTCAAAATCGCACAGAATGATCTGCTGCCATGTCCCCAATGCCAGTTGCCCCCCGCTCACGGGAAACGTCTTCGCCGTCCCCATCAGCGCGCTCCGTAAATGCGCATACCCGTTGTCATCCCCCCACCGCGCATTGTGCGCATAGTTCGAATTCGCCGGCGCAATCGCCTCCAGCGCCCGCCGCAAATCCGCGCAACACCCCGGTTCATATTCAATCGTCGTGATCGCCAGCGTCGACCCCACCCCGCTCACATTCACCATCCCCGTCACCACCCCGCTCGCCCGTACCGCCTCCGCCACGTTCCGCGTAATGTCCACGATATCCGTGTGCCCTTTCGTCTCAATCCGTACCCTCGTTTGGTGTGTTCCCATACCTCTCGTCCCTTATCTCATGCCGATTTGCTTGACCGCAACCGCTCCGTCAGTGTAATCTCAGGCTTCAAAACCACTATGATTCTGCCAACTACCTATTGGGCTGCCCTGCTGCTTGCCATTCTGTCAATGATCTGTTGGGGATCGTGGGCCAACACCTTCAAAATGACGGGAAAGTGGCGCTTCGAGCTCTTCTATTTCGATTACGCCTTCGGCGTCCTCCTCGCTGCCATCGTCGCCGCCTTCACCTTCGGCCAGATGGGCACCGAGCTTTCCTTTATGGACAATATCGCCGTCACCGGAAAACGGCAACTCGGCTATGCCGTTGCCGGCGGAGTCATCTTTAACCTCGCCAACATGCTCCTCGTGGCCGCTATCTCCCTCGCCGGCATGGCCGTCGCCTTCCCCGTCGGCATCGGCCTCGCCCTCGTCATCGGCGTGGTCTGGAACTACTCCATCAACCCGCAAGGCAACCCCACCTTCCTCTTTGCCGGCCTCGCTTTAGTCATCCTCGCCATCATCCTCGACGCCATGGCCTATGGCGCCCACAGCAAAGCTCAATCCCAAGCCACCGGCAAGAAAAGTAAAGGCGGAGCCAAGGGCATCGTCGTCAGCCTCATCAGCGGCGTCCTCATGGGCTCCTTCTACCCCGTCGTCGAACTCTCCAAAATCGGCGATATCGGACTCGGCCCCTACACCGTCGCCTTCTTCTTCGCCATCGGCGTCTTCGGCTCCACCTTCGTCTTCAACATCTATTTCATGAACCTCCCCGTGCACGGCAAGTCCGTCGATTTCGGCGCCTACTTCAAAGGAAGCAGAAATCAGCACCTCCTCGGTGTCCTCGGCGGTATCCTCTGGTGCACCGGGGCCATCTCCAACTTCGTCGCCGCCAGCGCCCCCAAAAGCGTCCAGGTCGGCCCCGCCATCAGCTACGCCCTCGGCCAGGGCGCAACCATGGTCAGCGCCCTCTGGGGCTTGCTCGTCTGGAAAGAATTCGCCGGAGCACAGGGCAAAGTCCGTACCCTCATTGCTTTAATGCTGCTCCTCTTCCTTGCCGGACTCACCCTCATTTCCCTCGCCCCGTTGAATTAACCCTGCCGCGGGGGAAACTCACGCCCCACCGCATACGTTCCAAATGTAGGAGGAACGGGAGATGAAAACGTTCGTCGCCTTTGCCGGCGGAGCACTATTGGCCGGATCGATTGCCTTCTTCGCCATGCGAGGCACCGATTCCCCCCCTGCCGCGCCCGAAGCCCCACCGGCGGCGATGCCACCCCCACCCCTCCCCCCCAGGGTTCCGGGACCCCCCCCCACCCCCGCGGCCGTCGTCCCGCCCCCCACTCCCCAACCTGCTCCTCGCCCGGTCCGCCAGAAAGTGCGGCCCCCGGTCGTAGCCGTCGCCCCCACCCCAACTCCAGCCCCCGCCGTTTCCCAAACCCCGGCCGCGGCCCCTGCCCCCGCCGTCACTCCCCCTGTTGCCCCCCCCCGCCCCGGCTGAACCGCCCCCCCCTTCCCCCCCTCCGGTTCACCCTAAACCCGCCTTACCCCCCTGGAAGCCGACGGCACTCCCCACTCCGCCGGAACCAACTCCTGTACCCCTTCCGCCGGGT
>CALFYN010000790.1 GCA_937952345.1 uncultured Acidobacteriota bacterium | reverse complement strand
CCTTCAAAGTGAGCAACCCCGGATCTCCCGGTCCCGCGCCCACCAGAAAAACCTTCTTCATTTTCCGTAAACCTGGCTCAATATCTCTTTTGCCCCGTGATCCAGCAACATTTGCGCCAGCCGCGCGCCCAGTTTCTCCGGCTGCCGCGGATCGCCCGTCGTCTTCTGCCGCACCACTTTGGTTCCGTCCGGCGCCACCACCACGGCCTGGATATGCAGCAGATTGTCCTTCCGCGCATGTGCCCCCAACGGTACCTGGCAGCCGCCGCCCAACGATTCCAGCAGCGCCCGTTCCGCGGCTACGCAAATCGCCGTCCGGTTGTCGGAAAGCGATCGCGCCGCCTGAAAGCCCGCCCCCTTGTCCATCCGCGTTTCAATCGCCAGCGCCCCCTGGCCCACCGCCGGACACATCACCTCCGGATCCAGGTATTCCGTAATCCGGTCCGCCAAACCCAGGCGCCGCAAGCCCGCCGCCGCCAGCACAATGGCGTCGTATTACTTCTCAGCGTGCTTGCGCGACCGCATATCCACGTTCCCCCGGATCGATTCAATCTGCAGGTCCGGCCGCAAAGCCCGCAATTGCGCCGTGCGCCGCAGCGAGCTGGTGCCCACCTTGGCATAGCGCGGCAGTTCCCGCAGTGTATAGCCGATCAACGCATCGCGCGCATCCTCGCGCGCCGGGATCCCTGCCAGCACCAGCCCATCCGGCAACTCCGTTGGCATGTCCTTCAGCGAATGCACCGCCAGGTCAATCCGCGAATCGAGCAGCGCCTCTTCGATTTCCTTGGTGAAAACTCCCTTGCTGCCAACTTGCGACAGGGGAACATCGGTGATTTTATCGCCCGTTGTATGGATGATTTCAATGCGGCTTTCCGTGCCGCGTTGTGCAAGCTGGTCCTTGACCCAGTTCGCTTGCCAAAGAGCCAGTTGAGAACCGCGCGATCCAATGATGAGCATGCTTGTCTTATTCCGGTAGGCGGAAGATGCGCCGCACCGTGTCCACGATGCCGGTGGTTTCGCCGCGGCTGGCATGGCGCCGCAACTCCGCGATCGGCCCGTGCGCGATCTTGCCTAGGATTCCTTTCGTAAGTGCGTCGATGGCCTCTTCCTGTTGCGGCGTCAGCAGCCCGAGCCGCCCCCGTACCCGCTCGATTTCCGCCAGCCGGATCTGCTCCAACTGATCCTGCAGGCTCACGATCGTGGGCGTCACTTCCCGCTCGCGCAGCCGGGCCAGCATCTTGTCCACTTCTTCCTCGATGATGCGCTCGGCCTCCGCCGCTTCTTCCATGCGGTTGACGCGGTTGCGCTCCACCACCTTCCCCATATCATCGATGTCGTACAGAAAGACGTTGTCCAGCTTGTTGATCTGCGGATCGATGTTGCGCGGCACGGCGATGTCGATGAGAAAGATCGGCCGGTTCTTGCGCTGATGCATCGCCCCGCGCATCAACTCCGGTGTCAGGATATAGTGCGGCGCGCCCGAAGAAGTAATGACGATATCGGCCTGCGTCAACGGCTGCGCCAGTTGCTCGTAGGGAACCACCGTCCCCTGAAACACCGCCGCCATCTGTTCGGCTCGCTCCCGCGTGCGATTGGTGACCAGAATCCGGTTCGCCCCGGCGCGCTGCAGATGCCGCGCTGCCAGTTCCGACATCTTTCCCGCACCGATCAGCAGAATCGCCCGCCCGTCCAGCTTTCCGAAAATCTCCCGCGCCAGTTCCACCGCGGCATACGACACGCTTACCGCGCTCGATCCGATCTCGGTCTCGGTCCGCACCCGCTTGGCAACGGAAAATGCCCGCGCGCACAACCCGTCCAGAAATCCGTTCACCGCCCCCAGGGTCTTCGCCGTCGCGTAGGCTTCCTTCAGTTGCCCCAGGATTTGCGGCTCCCCCACCACCATCGAATCGAGCGACGCCGCCACCCGGAACAAGTGCCGGATCGCATCGCGCCCGTGGTAGTGATAGAGGTGCGGCGCCAGATCTCCTCGCGCCATCCGCCGGCTCTGTTCGAAGAAGGACTCCACCACCGCCGCCGGATCGCCGGCATCCAAAGCCACCGCCACTTCCACGCGATTACACGTGGAAAGGATCAGACCCTCCCGCACTCCGCCCTGCCGGATCAGTTCCCCTAGTGCCTCCTCGACGTGGCCGGCCGGAAAGGCCAGCTTCTCGCGCACCTCCACCGGCGCCGTGCGATGGTTGAGTCCGGCAATGTGGAATCTCATTGTCCCGCCAACACCGGCCGCAGCCCGACGTGGGCCGCCCATGTCATCGCCGCGCATCCCATCAACACCAGGCAAAGCAACGCGGCTTTCCGTCCTCGCCATCCCGAAACGGTGCGCAGGAATACCGCACCCAGGGCCAATACCCACGTGATCATCGCCACATGGATGCGGGCGTCGCCAATCCAGCGCGTCCCCGATTCGATAAATGCCCACGTGATCCCCGCCACCACTCCCGCGGTCATCAGCACAAAGGAAATCGATAACGACCGGGTAATAATCGAATCCAGTGTCCCCAGCGGCGGCAAATGGTCAAACAAGGCCCCCGGCTTCTTTGTCTTGAGCTGCTTCTCCCGCACCAGGTAGAAAATCGATGCCCCAGCGGTCAGCAGCAGCGCCGCATACCCGCACAAGATCGCCAGCACGTGCGTCGCCAGCCACCCTTCGCGCAGTCCCGCGCTCGTCCAACCCGCCACTGGCAATTGCATGGCGCCCACCAAAGTCATTACAAACACTAGGGGAAAAAGAAACACGCTCAGCGGCGCAAATTGATACTTCCTCCAGACGAAAAGAAAAACAAGCGCGATGAAAAACGCGCAGACCGAAGTGGATTGATAAAAGTTGGCTAAGGGAAGCGTTCCGCTGGCGCGGATCAGTTCGACGAGCGACACCATGTGCAATAACACGCCTACTACAAACGCCCATAGAGCTGGCCGCAGCAAGGACGTGGTCCGCCCGAACAGCGTCGCCAACGCATGCAGTAGCCCGACGAAATATAACGCTGCGGCGATGCGCAGCCAAAATACACTTGATTCCTGCATCCGGCCCGTTCTCTTCCATTGTAGCCACCGCCGTCCCAGGATTGGAGTTGGCAACCCCCGCTCCGCCTCGCGTAGCATACAGGCTATGGACCAAACCTACCCCTCCAGCCCCTTGGCCGGAAAAAAGGCGATTGTCACCGGCGGCTCCCGCGGCATCGGCCGCGCCATCGCCCACACTTTGCTCCACTGCGGAGTCGATGTCGCCATCTGCGGCCGCAATGAGGATTCCCTCCGCAAAACCATCGACGAACTCTCCCAACAAGTGCGGGGAGTCTCTAAGGGAAAAATCGTAGGCCTCGCCTGCGACGTGACAGATATTCACCAGGTACGAAAGTTTTTCACCTACGCGGACGATACATTAGGCAGCCTGAACATTCTGGTCAACAACGCCGGAATCGGGGTGTTTCGATCGGTAGCGGAACTCAGCCCGGAGGAATGGCGGATGACATTGGACACCAACCTCACAAGTGTGTTCCATTTCTGTCACTTCGCCATGGAACGGTTCCGCAACGGTCGCGGAGGTTTCATCGTGAATATTTCCAGCCTGGCTGGACGCAACGCCTTCGCCGGCGGCGCGGCCTACAACGCGAGCAAGTTCGGCCTCAATGGCTTTAGCGAAGCCCTCATGTTGGATCATCGCAACGAAAACGTCCGCGTTTGCACGGTCATGCCTGGCAGCGTCTCCACTGGCTTCGGCGGGACGCATGGCGTGGCAGATTGGAAAATTCAGCCCGAGGACGTCGCCGAAGTGGTACGCGCCGTTCTGGAAATGCCGGAACGAACCATGGTGAGCAGGGTGGAAATGCGCCCGTCAAAACCAGGTAAGTAAGTCTAAGGAAAGAGGATTGGTGTGGATACAAAAGACCGTGGAAGAGGATTGGAAGTCCGGTTGCTCAGAGAAGCGCTAGGAGGCGGTTGGCGCAGGTCAGGCCCAGCCATGGAACCCGTTGCGGGGAAAGTTCCTTCGATTCCACACGTCAGGAGAGGAGATGGAGGTATGACAAGATTAGGTATCCCGCTCGATGCGTCCCGCACGGGACGCGAGGCGGAATCGTTGGATCGCCGGCT
>CALFYN010000789.1 GCA_937952345.1 uncultured Acidobacteriota bacterium | reverse complement strand
CAACTTGTCGTTGCGGAAGAATTCGTAGAGGTTGCCGTGGAATTCGTTGGTGCCGCTCTTTGTGGTTACGTTCACGTACATGCCGCCGCCGTGCCCGTATTCCGCGTCGAGAGCGTTCGTCTGCACGGTGAACTCCTGCACATCGTCCACGCTGGGGATGTAGGCGACGCGGTCTGACACGTTGTTGGGAATGCCGTCGAGCAGGAATTCATTCGTCCGGTTGTTCGAGCCGGAGGCGGACGTGTAGGACACGCTGTCGATATCGATCAGCCCGGTGGTGCTTCCCGTGTCGCGGTTGTTGGTGATTCCCGGCGAGAGGTTGATGAGCATGAGGACATTGCGCGACAACAGCGGCATGTCCGTAATCACCCGCTGTGTGATGTTCCGGCTCACCGAGGCCGTCGATGTCTCAAGCAGCGCCGCCTGCGCATCGACCCGCACCGATTCGGTCACCTGACCCAGTTCCAGTGAGAAGTCCGCAGTCGAGCGGATGCCGGTGCGCACCGTCACGGGCTGGGTTCCCCGCTTGAAGCCCGCTTTCGTCGCGGACACTTCATAGCTGCCGGGATTCACAAGCGGGAAGAAGAAATACCCGCTTTCATTGGTTGTAGCGGTTCGCGTGACGTTGGTTTCGAGGTTGGTCAGCGTGACCTCGATTCCCGTCAACAGTGATCCCGAGGGGTCTGTAATGGTGCCATCGACTGTGCCGACGGGAAGAACCTGCGCACTGAGCATCGAAGCCAGGGCAAGCAAGACGGTGCGGAAGGAAATGCGGGACATGGCGCGCCCTCCATTCAAATTTGACTACCGCGCATTATATACCGCAAAAATGCCGTTTGCTTGCCGGGAGTGGGCGCACTTAATCGATATAAGAGTTAATTGTCTGAAATGGCCGTGTGATTGAACGGATTCCTACTGGTAGGCAGCGATCTCCAGCACCGCGTTTGGCGAGGTGGCCGTGCGCGAGGTGTGGGCAGCGCGAAGCACGCGCATCGATCCCCGTGCTCCGGTCAGCCGGATGGGGAATGCTTCCACCAGGACGCGGCCTTCCGGTCGGTCGAGGTACTTCACGGCTGCCTTGCGGCTCGCCAGGCGAGCCTTCACGTATTGCAAGGTGAAGGCAGGCTGCGTTTCGATACCCGCTTGCGCCAGCACGGTGTTGTCGCCCTGCCGCAATTGGATCCACGCGATACGCCGCGGCGAGGCTTTGCGTGCTCCGGCGAGCAGGACGTCGAGTTCCACGGGCGAGGCATTCGGGTTCTGCTGCAACTGCCGCGCCACGGTGATTGCTGTAGAGGCGACGTCCCGGCGCAAGCGCTCGGCCTTCGTGTACCGGGAGATGAAATCGACGTTCGGCAGAGATGGAAGCACCATTGTTAAGACCAATCCGAAGCCGAGGCCGAGACCGATGGGGATCCACCGGGTGACGGGAGCGTGGCGTTTCATCGTGAGCATCGCCTCCAAGACTCGATCTTACGGGTTCCGGTGGGATTAGTAAATCATTTCACCTCAATGCTTTACATTCTTAACGAAAGCTTGGCACGGGGTTAACGAAGGGCACGCGGACGCGCCCTAGTGGTATTGTCGTAAATGAAGATGCTGATCGGCTTATTGCTCTGGATCACGAGCGGGACAGCGGCGGCGCAGCCTGTCGATGTGAGCAATCCGGTCGGTTCCATCGCCATACGCACCACGGCCGTCGGGAAGCTGATTGTGAAAGCGAGCCGGGAATCCGGCGATGCCCGGGAAGGCGACTTCACCATCACGCGCGCCGGCGGGCGGTTGCGCGTTCTGGCCATGCCCAAAGACGGCATGCGGGTCAACCTGGAAGTGGATTTGCCTTTCGGCATCCCGTTCACGGCTCTCACCCGCGACGGCGCTGTCCGCATCGAAGGGCTCGTTTTCCGCGGCGAGGTGACCACGGAAACCGGCGCTCTGGAGTTTGCCGTTCCGTGGAAGGCGACCCGGCTGCAGGTGCACACCGACAAGGAACCGCCGGCGGTGACGTTACCCCCGAAAGTGCGCTTCAACCGGGGAGACACCGTCAGCAAGGGGCAAAATGTCTGGCAGATCAAGGACCGGCTCAGCGACGATGATATTACCTACGGCGAGATCGTGGCGCGAGGCGGCGCGGTACCGAAGCTCGTTTTGACGGAACTGCCCTATCCGGACGAAGCGCCCGTGAAGATGCCTTGGCTGGCGCCTGCCGTGCTCGATTCCATCCTCACCGGGGCCAAACCGCCGCGCGCCCCGGTGTCATCGTCCGGCACCCCAGCCGAAGAGACGCGCGATGGAGTGGCCGTGTTCCGCTCCGAGGTCCGTGTGGTGGCGCTGACCGTGGCGGTGACGGACGACAAGGGGGCTCCGATTGCCGGATTGAAGCCGGAAGACTTCGAAGTGATGGAGGACGGCGCGCGCCAGAACGTGGTTACGGCAGGAGCTGAAGAAGTATCCTTCAACCTAGTTATATTGCTGGATTTAAGTGGTAGCACCAAGCAGAATCGGAAGGCCATGGTGGAAGCCGCGCGGAGCTTTATCGGAATCGCCCGCCCGCAGGATAAGGTTGCCGTGTACGCCTTGGCGAACGATCAGTTCTGGGTGATCTCCCGGCTCACCGAGGACAAGGCTGCGCTGCCGAATTCCTTACAGTTTATTCCCCGGATTGGAGGCGGCAGCCCGGTCTACGACTCGCTGGTGCTGGCCTACGCCGAGGAACTGCGGCAGAAACCGAGCGAGCGGAACGCCATCATCGTCATTACCGACGGCGTCGACAATCAGGTGTATGGTACCGGCACGCCGTCCACGGTCAATTTCCGCAAGCTGGAAAAAGCGGCTGAGGGAATGCATGCGCTTGTCTATCCTATCTTTTTGGATCCATTCGACAAATTGCCTCCTCCGGGATGGGCGCGACGGGCCCGGCAGCAGATGGAATCGCTCGCCGACCGCACGGGAGGGAAGCTGTTTCAGGCCCGCGCCATCGATGATCTTTCGCCGGTGTACCCTCAGGTGGCCGAAGAGTTGCGCAGCGTGTATAGCTTGAGCTATTCGCCGCAAAACCAGGATTTCAATGGAGCCTGGCGCAAGATCACGGTGCGGGTGAAGAAGCCAGGCGTTAAGGTTCGGACGCGTCCAGGCTACTACGCCCGCTAGTTGTCCTGGTTCATCGGGCTGGACTTGGGGCGAATCTCAATACTCTTTGTTTTGTGTTGGTTGGATGCAGCTTCCTGATGTTTCTGTTTATCCCGATTCTTCTGCCGCTGCAGGATTGCCTTCTCTGTGCGCTTCTGTTGCTCGGCGCGGCTTACGCCGTAGCGAATCGGCGATGCCTTCTTCTTCCGCGAGGTTCTCGGCCAGCAGCTTGCGGCCAGCGGCGCTCGG
>CALFYN010000788.1 GCA_937952345.1 uncultured Acidobacteriota bacterium | reverse complement strand
CGTGGCGCGTCTCGCATCCGCACCCGGTGTTCAGCGCGGATTCGCGGCGGATCTATTTCAATGTATCCGCGGGGAGGTGGACGGAGTTGCACGTTGCGGAGTTGCATTGATTGCGCCTGTAGGCGACCTCGATGAGTTGGTGGAGGTGTACGCGGCAGTCATGGAGAACGCCGGACCACCGATTGACATCGAGCGCGCGCTGGACGGTGTTTCACGCTTCTGTTCGGACAGCGGCACACAGTTCCCGGCCCTCACAAGCCCGCTGGCGGTGAAGGCGGAACAATTTCTGGATGCCTCTGCGCAATGGCCGGTCACCAGTCCGTTCGATGGACGTTGGGATCCGCGATTCAGCCTCTCGGCCCTCGCCTTGGCCTGGATCCGGAAGGAACCGGCGCGGCTGACCAAAGCGTGCCATGGACTGGGCTCTTTCCTGACGGCGCGCGTGGCGGAGGTGACCGTGCGGGCGGCGAATGGGGCTTCCAAGCCACTGGCGGGGCTTCCCAGCCATGCGGAATCGTGGTTGGATCCGTTGATCCTGGTGGAGCGCCTGCACGAGCATCCGGAACCCGACCGCCTCGATCTCATCCAGGCACTGCTGCGCCTTTCCGACAGCCATCGCGAGCAGGCATTGGAGCAGGCCCACAGTCTGCCGGGACCGACGGGACGCATCGTGCGATTCGCCTTGGGTAGTGAGGATTGCCGCCGTCCGCCGCGTTTCTACGATGCGGCGCTGTGGGAAGCGGCGGGGCAGGCCCGCGATCCGGAAGGCGGAGCGGGAGTCCACTGGCTGCGCTGGTTCGCCAAGACCTTCGAAGTCCTTGGTGAGCCGCTGCGGCGGGTGCACGTGGAGATGGAAAGTTGGCCCAGTCCGGAAATGGACTCGGCCCGGCCGGCGGCCCTCACGGCCATTCCCGGCACACAGGATGCGGCGATGCTGCGCTGGTGCGCCACCGTCTGGCCCGCGCATCGCGAGGCATGGTTCGCCGCGGGGTCGCTGGCGCTGGCGCAGAATCTCGATTGGGAGAACGCGATTTGGGCTAATCGTGTCTATCTCGACACGCTCGCTGCCTATCGCGGCGCCTATGGGCCGATGGCGTATCAGTTGCTGGCGCTGGGGCTGGCGTCAGAGGAAACCGGAGAAGGCATCGCCGCAAGCGAGGCGTTGGTGACGGCGCTGCGCGACGGGCGCGTCACTGGCGAGAGGCTCGGCGAGGTGTGCGTGAAACTGGCCGCGGAAGGCAGCATCAACGTCAAGCGCTGGGTGAAGCGCTTTGAGGCGGTGTCCCGGAGCGATCCTGCATTCGCCGCCGAGTTACGCCTGGTGGTGGATCGTCTGCCGGCAGTCTCAGAAGGAATAACTGGTGGTGAGGTACAACAGCCGTGAGTGGGCTCCGGGTGTGGTGTTGCGAACAAAGGTGCCGGGAAAGAACTGGCCTATGCCTCCGCCGAGGTTGAGTCCCCAGACCTGGTAGTTCGTATACAAATCGAGCTCCTGTCCCACCCAGCGTCCGGCGGTCCCGGAAGACGAACGCACAATGGGACGGCCCTGAATGTTGTAGAGAGAGTCACGGGGATCGGCCAGCCAGGAAGCGTTATACATCAGCACAATATTCCATCCTTTGCGTGCAGTTAACGTGGTAATGGAGCGTATATTGTGGATATTCTTCCAGCCGATCAAATCGACATGCCCGAGCTTGTCGTGCGCGGCGGGATAGAGCTGATCGAATGTGCCGCTCTTGCCGCTCGACGGGTCGTTGCCGGAAGCGTACTTATACTCGTTGGCGAAATCGAGCGGCTTGCCGGCCACGGCGGTCTGGTAGCCAACCTGCCCGGAGAAGCCTTGCGCGCGATGCGGCAGCGGCCCCACCTTGCCGCCTTGCAGCACACCCTCGGCCGTGAAACGGAAATGGCGCGGCAGAGGCACGGCCCAGCGCGAACCGAACACGTTGATGCCCATCGTTCCCACACCTGTGAATCCACCGGGGCGGTTTTGATCGTGGCGCAGCACGTAGGCATCGATCACAGCCTTGCCCACGACGTCGCGGAACGTGTTGTACGTTCCCCAAATGCGGTCGCCGAGCACGGGCCGGTTGAATCCGTTGCCACGGGGAATGACAGGTGACAAGGAAAAGAATTCGAACTTCGTTCGCTTCGTCACGTAGTAGAGCCGGGCGGTGTCCCAGGTGCGTGCGGTGTAGGCCCATTGCGGGGATCCGATGAGGCGTGTGTCGCCATAGCTGATCATCTGCCGGCCGACGGTCAGCCCCAGGCCACGCTGCGAGGCGGCGAAGAACTCCGCATAGGCTTCCTGCAGGTCGAGCGGATCTCGCACATTACCCGGAGGCGGAAGTCCGTACCCCGCGGCACGGGCATCCTGGGCAAGCGCGGATAGCTTGAGCCAGGAAACGGGCTTGAGTGTTGCGCCAAAGCGGGTGCGCAGATAATCGGCGGCGAGATCGCGATCGCGGCCAAATACGGGCCCTGTGCGGTCTTCCAGGCGCTGGCGGAATTCGAAACTGAATTGCAGGCGCTTGCCGGTCTTTTCGGCGAGCAGTTTGTTCAATTGCTTTCCGGGGTCTTCCTGCGCGAAGGCGCGCGTCCATGTGAGCCAAAGAATGAAGATCGCAATCGGCAACTTCTGATGATATCCCGAGTCGCGTAGACTGTAACAATGATGGATCGCCGCGACTTCCTTGCCACCTCGCTGCTGGCGCTGCCCACGTGGGCCGCCGACAGTATGGAGGCCAATTGGCACCAGTACGGGCGCGATGCCGCCGCCACGCGTTTTTCGCCCCTGGAACAGATCAAACCGGGCAACGTGGGCAAGCTGAAGGTGGCGTGGACGCACCGCACGGGCGATGCGTCGCAGCGGCCGGCGACGACCATCGAATGCACGCCGGTGGTGGTGGACGGCACGATGTTCCTCACGACGGCGCGTGCGCAGGTACGCGCATTGAACGCCGCC
>CALFYN010000787.1 GCA_937952345.1 uncultured Acidobacteriota bacterium | reverse complement strand
GCGTGATGCGGCCTACCAGACGCATGCGATGCTTCTCCCTCCGTGTGGAGAGAGCCTCGGTGAGAGTGAAGGTGCTGCGGGCGCTCTTCATCTGTCCTGTTGGTCTCCCCATCGACAGGTAAGGGGAGAAGCGATAGTTCGGGAAGACGCGGCCGGCTTCGTCGAGTTCAGGCTGGGTCTCGATTTCGTCGGAGGCGGCGTCGAAACTGGACGAATGAATGGTTTGGGCAGACTTGGTGAAGACATAGTCGAGGGTGGCTCGGCGGCTTCCGCGCGAGCGAATGGCGCTGCCGGGGTTGGCGAGGGTTTGAAAGAGCGGGGCCGCACCATCGATGCCGTTGGAGTAATTGACACCGCCGCCGATGCGGTGGCGGCTCCCTTGATTGTGGTCGATGCGGGTGATGATGCCGTTGGCGGAGTTGATTTCGGGCAGGAACGTAAAGTAGTTGTTGCGGAAGAACGGACCGGCATCGGAGTTGGGTGCGGGGTAGTAGGTGATCGCGCGAGCCGCCACCGGATCGATGCGCGTGGCCGGGATGCTGTTGTTGGGGAACGGCAGACGGTTGTATTGGAGGTTGCCGGTGGCGACTGCCTGGTCCGGGCGGAACGCCGGATTGGCAGCGGTGGTTGCTGGGTCGTAGACCGGAAGGGGGGCTCCGGCGGAGTCGACGGTAGCGCTCCAATCGCCAGCGCGTTCGGGCAGGGTAGGGATGGTGCGGAGGGAGGAGCGGCCGATTTTTTCGCGCATCCCTTCGAAGGTGAAAGTGAAGAAGGTACTGCGCCCGCCGTCATAGAGCCGCGGCAGTAGAACCGGGCCGCTGACATTGCCTCCGAATTGATTGCGGCGCAGGATAGCCTTCCGTCCGCCGCGCTGGAATACCTCATGCGGGACGGCATCCAGGAAGTCGTTGCGGAAGTTCTCAAATAGACGCCCGTGCCAGCGGCTACCCTTCTGTCCGCTGGAGACAGCTTTTACGGGGGAGTCCTCGCGCAAACCCATCGCGCGCGATTCCGCGCGAAAGACCTCAGCCGCACGTTGTAACTCCGGCGAAGTTTGGGGTTTGCTTTGCCCCAACGCCGCGCACGCCCAAATGAGCATCGCCGCGCTACGTCGCAGAGCGCTCATGAAGATATTTTAACCTTTTTGGAGGGGAAGGGGAAGGGATGGTGGGCCCTGTAGGATTCGAACCTACGACCAACGGATTATGAGTCCGCTGCACTAACCGCTGTGCTAAGGGCCCAATCTATTCAAAACAGGTCAGTTTGACGGAGTTTCTGGCTTGCCCCTCTCCGGCGCTGTCCCCACTCCGTGCACTGAGCCGGCATTGTACCGCTCCAGTTTCGCAATCGCGTTCTCCATCGCCTGCATGGCCAGTGGTTTTCATGATCGGGAACGCATCGACACCCACTTCACCGAGCCGGGTGAGCATGGTGTGACGTAATGAATGTAGCACGAATCCGGTGGGGAATTTGAGTGTTTCGCGCACCTTTTGGTGGAGCCGGTTGCGGTAGGTGCCAAGGTAAGTGGCGTCGTTGCGGGAGTAGTTCTGCGTCGGTCATGGCTTAGATTGACCGAGCGGCTTGGTGCGCCCTTCCAAGCCCCCCGCCCCAAGCGCTAAAATAAACCTTTTCCCCAACATGCTCGATTCCCAACTCCAAGCCCTCGCCGCATCCGCCCAGCAGCGCATCGACGCCGCCTCCTCCCCCGATGCCCTCGAAGCCGTCCGTGTCGAAGTCCTCGGCCGCAAAGGCGCCCTCGCCGAAGTCTCCAAAGGCATGGGCAAGCTCACCCCCGAAGACCGCGTCCGCATCGGCAAGCTCCTCAACACCACCAAGACCAATCTCGAATCGGCGCTTGATGCAAGGTTGAAAACCTTCGCCGACGCCGCCCTCGCCGCACGCCTCGACGCCGAATGGCTCGACGTCACTCTCCCCGCCCCCGGCACGCGCCCCGGCTCCCTCCACCCGCTCACGCGCATCCAGCAGGAACTCGAAGACCTCTTCACCTCCATGGGCGTCGCCGTCCTCGACGGCCCCGAAGTCGAATCCGAATACAACAACTTCGACGCCCTCAACATCCCCCCCGATCACCCCGCCCGCGACATGCAGGACACCTTCTGGCTCACCGCCGGCCAGTGCCTCCGCACCCACACATCCCCCGTCCAGGTCCGCGGCATGGCCAAACTCGGACCCCCGCTGCTCATGATCGCCCCCGGCCGCGTCTTCCGCAACGAAGAAGTCGACGCCTCCCACGAACACACCTTCTACCAGCTCGAAGGCATGATGGTCGATCGCCACGTCTCCATCGCCCACATGCTCTATTTCATGAAGACGCTGCTCAAGCACATCTTCCACCGCGAAGTCACCGTCCGCCTCCGCCCCGGCTACTTCCCCTTCGTCGAACCCGGCTTCGAACTCGACATCCAGTGCCTCATCTGCAACGGCTCCGGCTGCCCGGTCTGCAAACAGAGCGGCTGGGTCGAACTCCTCCCCTGCGGCCTCGTCCACCCCAACGTCCTCCGCATGGGCGGCATCGATCCCGAGGAATGGGGCGGCTTCGCCTTCGGCCTCGGACTCACCCGCCTCGTCATGATGCGCTACGGCATCGACGATATCCGTTGGCTCCAAAGCGGCGACCTGCGCTTCCTGCGCCAATTCTAAGCATCTCTCCTGACTAACGAACGAGGAACACAACCTTGAAGTTCTCCTACAACTGGATCCGCGAAATGGTCGATGGCCTCTCCACGCCGCCGCACGACCTCATGCAGCTCATCAGCATCAAGACCGCCGAATGTGAAGGCGTCGAAGAAGCCGGAGCTCACTTCGCCAACGTCGTCGCCGCCCGCGTGCTCGAAGCCGAACCCATCCCCGGCTCGCACAACCAAAAAGCCCGCATCGACGCCGGACCCCTCGGCCAACGCACCCTCGTCTGCGGCGCCTCCAACTGCCGCCCCGGTCTCCTCACCGCCTACGTCCCCTCCGGCACCGATCTCGAAGGCGCCCACATCGGCAAGCGCGTCGTCTCCGGCATCGAAAGCGACGGCATGCTCGCCAGCGCCCGCGAACTCGGCATTAATAAGGACCACGAAACCATCGTCGAACTCGATGCCGCCACACCCGGCCAACCTCTCCCCGGCCTCGCCCCCGATCACCTGATCGAAGTCGACAACAAAAGCCTCACCCATCGCCCCGACCTCTGGGGCCACCACGGCATGGCCCGCGAAGTCTCCGCCATCACCGGCCATCCGCTCCGCGATCCCGTCAACATGGCGCGCATCCCGCAAGCGCCCGCGCCCATGAAAATCGCCATCGAAGATTTCACCCTCTGCCCCCGCTACAGCGCCCTCGTCTTCGACAACGTCACCGTCGGGCCCTCGCCGCTCTGGTTCCAGCACCGCCTCCAGATCCTCGGCCTCAACCCCATCAACAACATCGTCGACGTCACCAACTACGTCATGGCCGAACTCGCCCAGCCCATGCACGCCTTCGACGCCGACAAGCTCCACGGCGACACCATCTTCGTCCGCAACGCCCGCGAAGGCGAAAGCGCCGATGCCCTCAATGGCGAAACCTACCCCCTCACCCCCGCCGCCCTCGTCATCGCCGACGCCTCCGGACCCATCGCCCTCGCCGGCGTCATCGGCGGCGCGCACTCCGCCATCAACGAATCCACCACCCGCATCGTTCTCGAAAGCGCCAATTTCCACGCCGCCAACATCCGCCGTACTTCCTCCCGCCTCAAGCTCCGCACCGACGCCTCCATGCGTTTCGAAAAATCGCAGGATCCCGTCAACACCGTGCGCGCCCTCGCCCGCGCCGTCGAACTCCTCGAACTCGTCAGTCCCGGCATCCGCCTCGTGGGAGGCCTCGCCGATCTCGCCGCGCCCCCCAAGCCCGCCCCCGCGATCGAGCTCCACATGGACTGGCTCATCCGCAAGCTCGGCCGCGATATCTCCGGCACGGAAGTCCGCTCTATCCTCGAATCCCTGCAATTCACCGTCGAACCACAAGCCGAAGGCATTTTCTCCGTCACTGTCCCCT
>CALFYN010000786.1 GCA_937952345.1 uncultured Acidobacteriota bacterium | reverse complement strand
TTGATCACCAGCACCGGCGGCGCATTGTCGCCATCGCGCTCATCGAAGACTCTCCCCTCAATCAGCTGCGCACCCGTCGCCTCCAGAAACCGGTCCCCTGCCGTCTGGTAGTAATCAATGTTCTGCCCCGGTCCCCCTTCGCGCTCCACCCATCCTTCAATCTGCGTATCGTTGGCATTGATCGGCCGGATCGGCGGCATCCCGCTCATCATGGTCGCCGAGGCCACCCCGGGCAATCCGTTCACCCGCTTCAGCAGTTGATCCCAAAACTGCACCACCCGCTGATTCTCCGGATACACCTGCTGCGGCAGCGCGATGCGCATCGTCAGCACACGTTCCGGACGCAGTCCCGTCTCCACCGCCTGCAGCTTCCAGAACGCGCGAATCATCAGCCCCGCCCCTATCAGCAACATCAACGCCAGCGCCAGTTCGCTCACCACCATCACCCGCCGGAAATGTCCCGCCTCCACCGATGCCGTCGTGCGCCCGCCCGCCGCCTTCAGCGATTCCGCCACGGTCTTCCCAAACCGATGTAGCAGCGGCGCCAGCCCGAAGAACACCCCCGTCACGACGGATACGCATAGCGTAAACAGCAACACCCGCCAGTCCATCCCAATCTCCAGCGCCCGCGGAATGCTTCCCGCATTCAACGCCACAATCGTGCGCAAACCAGCGAATGCAAACAATAAGCCCAACCCCGCACCCAGCAGCGATAGCAGTACGCCCTCCACCAGGAACTGCCGCAACAACGCCCGCATATCGGCGCCCATCGCCGTGCGGATGCTGATCTCCCGCTGCCGCCCTTCGGCCCGCGCCAGCAGCAGATTCGCCACATTGCCGCAAGCAATCAGCAGCACAAACACCACCGCCGCCAGCATCGTCAGCATCGCCGGCTTCACATTCCCCACCACCTCTTCATGCAGCGGAAACGCAATCAGCGGATGATTCTTCGGATGAAAGCGGTGCCCCGATCCCTTCTCATGCGCATTGGCAATCCGCGCCAGATCCTGCCGCGCCTGCTCCACCGTAACCCCGTCCTGCAACCGCCCAATGAGGTAAAGAAAGTGGCTGCCCCGTCCACCCGGATTCGCCGGGTTGATCTGCAAGGGCGACCACACCTCCGGCGCATCCACCTCACCCGGAGGAAACTGAAAGCCATCCGGCATCACGCCCACAATGTGGCACGCGCGCCCATTCAGCTTCACTTCACGATTCAATATCCCCGGATCCCCGCCAAACACCCGCTGCCACACGCCGTGCGAAATCACTGCCGTCAGCGCCGCCTCCGGAGCATCATCCTGCGGAGTCAGCAGCCGGCCTTTCACTGGCGAAACGCCCAGCATGGGCAAGAGCCCGCCCGAGACAATCGCCGCCGTCACGCGCACCGGCTCCGTCCCTCCACCGAGATTCACGCCGGTCGTCGTGAACGCCTCCAGCGATTCCCAGGCCTTCGATTCCCGCCGTAAATCAAGCCACTCCGGCGGCGACGTCCAGAAGCGCCGTAACCCGCCGTTGGGAAACGTCGGGAATTCCGTGTACGTGCGCACCAATCGCTCTGGTTGCCGGTACGGCAGCGGACGCAGCACCACTGCGTTCACCACGCTGAAGATCGCCGTCGTAGCCCCGATCCCCAACGCCAGGCACAGCACCGCCGCAAAGGTGAACCCGGGGCTCCGCAGCAGCATCCGGACCGCATAGGAGAAGTTGCGCATGTTCTGTATACGCAGTCATCCCCCAATCGTTCCGTGAAATTTACCGCGTCAGCTCTTCCAGCAGAATTCCCGTCAACTCCGAAATGATGAGATGCCCTGCATTATCCGGCGACCAATCGGTTTTCTTCATATCGTCTACCGTGATCGCAATCGCAACGCGGCCCTTCGGGTGATACACAATCCCAACATCGCTACGCAGCGCGTCCAACGCTCCCGACTTGCTTGCCACCGGCACATTCCCCAGCTTCCGCCCAATCCCTTCCGTGTAATGCTGCCGCTTCAGCACGGCGATCATCTCCTTCGAAGCTTCCTTGCTCACCACCTCGCCCTTCTCAATCTTCTCGAGCAGCAGCACCATCTCCCGCGGCGTGCTCACACCAAGGCCGAACCGCTTGTTCTCTTCCAGCTTCCCGGCTTCGCTGTATCCGCTTGGCGCCTTCAATTGATTCCCATCCCCGCGCACCTTGCGCAATGACCGCGTCTGCTTCAGCCCAAGCCGGTCCATATACCGGTTCACCGTCTCCGCCGTGATGCGGTCCAGGATCACGTTCGTCGCCGTGTTGTCGCTCAGCACGATCATCAAATGCATCAGATCGCGCACCGGAAACTGCATCCCGTCCGTAAATTCGCCCAGAATCCCCGACCCCGAAACCTTATCGTCCTTGCTCACCTTGAGCATCTCTGTCCACTTCACGCGCCCTGCCTGCGCTTCCTGAAACAGCGCCGCCATGATCGGCAGCTTGATCGTGCTCGCCGTCCGCACCCGTTCATCCGGACGCACCCCGAATGTCTTCCCAGTATCCAGATTCTTGGCAAACAAAGTCACCGTCCCCGGCGCCCGTTCCACTACTGTGTCCACCCGCGAAGCCAGATCCTGTGCGCACATCGCGCCCACCAAAGCCGCTGCAAGCGTAAGCATGTCTATCAGGTTGCCAAATCAGACTTCCGTCTGCCAAACTCAATGAGTCCGATGCTGACGCAAGCAGTAAGACGGTGGGCGATGTGTGCGGCGTGCTTTGCACTCGCGCTTCCCGTGTCTCCGCAAGCCATCGTCGATGCCCCCAAGCCCGTCGAAGTCTTTCAGTACGGCGTCGAATGGCGTCTCGTCCGCGCCGGCATGGCACGCCTCAGCCGCACCCCGCAAAGCAACTCCGCCTGGGCCGGCGATCTGCACCTGGAATCCGCCGGGCTTGTTTCCAAGCTCTACAAAGTGACCGACGACTACCGCGTCCTGTTCGACTCCGGCTACTGCATCTCCAATATCCACATGGCCTCTCAGGAGCGCAGCCGCCGCCGCGACACGCAAGTCAACTTCAACCGCGAAACCAGGAAATCCCACTACCTCGAAAAAGACCTCGTCAAGAACACCGTTGTCCTCGAAAAGGAACTCGACACCGCCGAGTGCGTCCAGGACATCGTCGCCGCCCTCCAACGCCTTCGTGCCCAAAAACTCGCTCCCGGCCAAAGTGTGACCTTCCCCATGAGCGACGGCAAGAAGATGGTCAGCGGCAAGATTGACGCGCAGGAAAAGGAAAAGGTGAAAACCCCGGCCGGTGAGTATCAAACCATCCGCTACGAAGCGCACCTCTTCAACGACGTCCTCTTCCGCCGCAAGGCGCGCCTCTACGTCTGGCTCACCGACGACGACCGCAAACTGCCCGTCCAGATCCGCGTCCGCCTCGGCTTCCCCGTCGGCACCATCACCCTGCAACTCGAGAAAATAGGTCCATCGTAACAGCCTTTGCGGCGGGGATCTCAGTTCAGGGTTGGATTCAGTGTCCGGTTCACGTGGTCAGGATCACGCGCAATCAGCGTGAGATACGCCCGCGTGGGCTGATCGGGCTCCGTGCGTCCCTGCTCCCAATCGCGCAGCGTGCCCAGTGGGATGTGATAGCGTGCGGCGAATTCCTCTTGCGTGAGTTCCAGCGCGCGGCGGATGATTTTCGCCTGGGGCGTCCGCTTCATGCGCTTGACGTCGTTTGCCGTCAAGGGCTGCGCGTCATCGTCCTTGCGAGCGGCCCGCTCAATGGCCTCTGGAGTCATAGGCCTAGGCGTTTTGCTGGAAGTAGTCTTTTTGTTCATATTGCGTCACCCTTCGCGCGGAAATCAGCCGAATGCGGTCCTGGCGCTCGGCATAGGCCACATACAGCAGAACATCACCTTCCGCCATGCCAATGATGATAAAGCGTTCTTCACCATAATCCCGGCGGTCATCAAGACGCTCAATGGCGAAAGGGTCTTTGAATACCGTCTTCGCCAGTTCGAAGCTAACCCATGGTCTCGGAGATTGGCCTCGGCTTTGGAATCATGCCATTCGAACTTCAGCTTCATCATACTACGGAATCTCAGTAGCCGACGGTGATACCCTTCGCCCGCAATATCGGAGTCAACATCCGCTTCAGATTCTCCCCCAGAATCAGCCGCTTCATCTCCTCCGGCACCGTCGATCCCACCACCTTCGCCAATTGCGACCCCAGGCTCCGTCCCCCCGAATCACTCCCCCAGATCACCCGTTCCGCACCCAATTCCCGCACCGCCATCTCCACAAACCCATTCGTCGGATCCGAACCCGCGATCCCAATCGACACATTCGCCTGCC
>CALFYN010000785.1 GCA_937952345.1 uncultured Acidobacteriota bacterium | reverse complement strand
CGGAGCGACATGGTACGGGGGATACGGAGGTTGAGGGCTTGCGGCAGCACCTCTTCCGGCGCATCGACGAGCGCCAGGCGCTCCGTGATGGCGGAATCGTAGGCGGCGGTGAGGGCGAAGGCTGCTTTGGCCAGACGCCAGTGGGTTTCGCGGCTGAGCGAGCCGGAGTTGGCGTTCAGTTCTTCGAGCAGTGCGGGGTAGTCGGAGGGGGAGACGACGACCGCCACATCCTGGTAGTTTTTGGCGGCAGCCCGGATCATGGTGGGTCCGCCGATGTCGATGTTTTCGATGAGGCGCTCCAGGGTCACTCCAGGCTCGGCGGCGACTTTTTCGAAGGCGTAGAGATTGACCACCACCATATCGATGCGGGGGAGTTGATGGGTTTCGAGGGCGGCCATATGCTCAGCTTTGCCGCGCACGGCGAGAATGCCGGCGGCAACGCGGGGATGGATGGTCTTCACGCGCCCATCCAGCATCTCGGGGAAGCCGGTGAGTTCGGAGACATCCTTCACGGCCAAGCCGGCGTCTCGCAGCAGCTTCGCGGTTCCACCAGTGGAGATGAGTTCGATGCCGAGGGCGGCCAGGCCGCGGGCGAATTCCACCGCGCCTGACTTATCGGTCAGGCTGATCAATGCACGTTCCATTTTTGCCATGGGGAATCTTTCATTTTCCCACATGCGTTGGGATTCGCACCCGCTCTATCGTTCGGCCCAGTACCAATCCCGAATTTTTCTCATACGGATCAGTACTCGCGCCAGATTGCGGTGTGCGGCGGGGTGGGCGAAAACACAATCATGGCTATTTTGCGATTCCGTCTGCCCGCACTGCTGCCTGTCTGCATGGCGGGCGCGCTCTTTGCGGGGCACGAGGGGCGGAATCCGCAATGGAGCGAGGTGCGTGGCAACGCCCAGCAGAGGCCGGTTCCCGCCAAGGCCGCGGAGGAGTTTCGGAAATCGCAGGAGGCGCTGCGCAACGGAAATCTCGATCAGGCGCTGCACCACCTGCGCCGCGTAGTCGCCTTCGATCGGGGAAACATGGATGCGTACAACGAGCTCGGCGTCCTGTACTACAGCAGCAACCAGCCCGACAAGGCGATCGAGGCGTTTTCGACGATGATCGCCATCGATCCGCGGAGTTACCGCGCGCACGTCAACCTGGCGTTTGCCCTGAATGCCCAGCAGCGTTACCGGGAGGCGGAGCAGGTGGCGCGGCGCGGGGTGGCGCTGCGGAAGATGGATTTGAAGATGCGCTATCTGTTGGGGATGGCGCTGGCGTCGCAGCGGAAGAATCTGGACGAGGCAGCGGACAATCTGTCGATGGCTGCCGAGGAATATCCGGAGGCGCGGCTGGAGTTGTCGCGCATGCTGGTGGAGAAAGGCGATTTCGAGCGTGCCATGCGGGAGTTACAGCGTTTTACCGAGGATCGCCGGTTTGGCGAAAAGTACGGCGTAGCGCCGGTTCAGCTCTTTGCGAAGTAAAGCGCGGTAGCGCGTTCCAGATCCGGCTTCGTCATGCGCGGCGGACGGTTTTCATAGCGTCCGATGGACGCGAGGATGTTGCAGATATCGCCGGGGTAGCAGGCGCGTAATTCGGTGCGGCCTTCGCGCAGGCAGAGCTTGCGCAGGTATTCGGCGCTGTCGGTTTCGCAGGGAATGTTGCGGGCTGAAACGACGCGCTGGAAGATCTGGTCGAAGGACGAGGAATCCACCGCTTCCACATAGATTTTGTTGTGAATACGGCGGAGGAACGCCTCGTCGGCGAGGTCTGAGGGATCGAGGTTGGTGGAGAAGACCACCATCAGCTCAAAGGGGATCTGGAACTTCACGCCGTAGCGGAGCATGAGGTAATCGACTTTGCGATCGAGCGGCACAATCCAGCGGTTGAGCAGGTCGCGCGGACTCATCAACTGGCGGCCGAAGTCGTCGATGATGAAGATGCCGTTGTTCGATTTCATCTGCAATGGGGCGGCGTAAATGCCGCTGGTGTCGTCGAGGCGCAGTTCCAGCATGCTGGGAATCAGTTCGCCACCCACTACGATGCAGGGGCGTTTGCACAGCACCCAACGAGGGTCGATTTCCGGATCGTCCATCTCCAGGCGATGGTGCACAACCGGGTCATACATAGAGATGATCTGCCCGTCCACTTCCACGGCGTAGGGAATCAGGATGGCGTCCTGATAGACCCGCAGCATGCGCTCGGCGATGCTGGTTTTGCCGTTTCCGGTCGGGCCATAGATAAAGATGGAGTTCTGGGCAATCAAGGCCGGACCCACCTGGTCGAGCATGCGGTCCGAGATGACCATATCCGCGAAAGCGCTGCGCAGGGTGCGGCGGTCCAGTACGATCTGCGCTTTCTGGATCTTCACCGCGGCGTGATAGTCGTTGAGCGAAACCGGACACGCCCCGGCGTACTGCGAGATCTGGAAGCGGTCGGAAGCCAGTTGCTTGCCCGCGGCGGAAAGGTGGAACGAATAGTCGTTCCCGATCATGCCTTTCACTTCGATAATCTGTTGCTGGCGCAGTTGGCGGAAAACGTTGTCGATAATGGGGATAGAGAGCCTCAACTTGTTGCTGAGGGTCTGCAGCGTGCTGGAGCCTTCCAGCAGAAGCCGGCGCAGCACAAGGTCCGTAACGAGGGTGACGGGGATGCCGAGATCGTCAAAGGACTGCGGAATCCCAGGAGCGAACGTGGAACGGACGGCCATTGTCGTGGACATACTTCTCCTTCTATCGGCGGGAGGGCGCGAGGAGTTTATCCACGTTTCCGGGCAATCGCGCGTCAAACCTGTTTGGTGAGCCGTTGGATCGCAGCCGGACTGTTCTGCATTTGCATACCCGGCGTGTGTGCGGCGGCCGAATCGGCGGGTTCGCTCGCCAAGCAGGCCCGCAAGGCCGAGCAGTCTGGGCAGGTGGTAAAGGCCTATCTGCTGTATTCTCAAGCGGCTGCGGCGGATCCCAAAAACCGGTCGTATTGGATCCGCAGCCAGGCGTTGCGGACGCGGGCGCTACGCGAGTCGAACGCGCTGCCGGCGGCGATCACGCAGGCGCTGCCCGCCACGGATGCGCCGGCGGACGAGCCATCGCGGGTGGAAACCGCCATCCATAAAGAGGATGAGGAAGAAGCACGGCGCCCGCTGCCACCAGCCGAACTCGATGGGGTGCCTGGGCGCAAGAGCCTCGACCTGCGGGGCGACGCCAAGAGCCTCTTTGAGCAGGTAGCGAAAGCCTTCGGGCTGGACACGGTGTTCGACGCCGATTACCAGCCGGGGCGGCCGTCGCGGCTGCGGCTGGAAGACGTGGATTTCCGCACCGCGTTACGTGCCCTGGAAGCCTCGACGGCGTCCTTCGTCATCCCGCTCGGGCCCAAACTGCTGATGGTCTATAAGGATACGCAGCAGAAGCGCAATGAAGCCGAGCCGACGATGGCGGTGACACTTTCCCTGCCCGCCCCGGTGGCCGTACAGGAGGCGCAGGAGTTGGCGCGCGCCGTGCAGCAGATGCTGGAAATCCAGAAGTTCGCCATCGATTCCGGCCGCCGGCTGGTGTTGATCAAAGACCGGGTTTCCAAGGTCCGGGTGGCGCAGGCGGTGTATCAGCAGTTGCTGGGGCACAAGCCGCAGATCATGATCGAGGTGGAACTGCTCGATATCGCCGAGAACAGCGAGTTGAACTACGGATTCAACCTGCCCACGTCGACGGCAATGATCTTTCTAGGGCGGCAGGCGCGCTCGGGAATCGGGGGCGGGATTCGCGGGCCGCGCATCATTCCGGATATCGTGCCGGGGTTCACGCGGTTTATCCTCGCCGGCGGCGGGTTCACCACGATGGCGCTGGCGATCGCCGATGCCAGGGCCTTTGCCAGCCATTCGCGGGCCAGTTCGACGTCGCTGTTTCGCACCCAGTTGCGCGCCCTGGACGGCCAGGCGGCATCGGTGCACATCGGGGACAAGTATCCGATCATCACCCAGCAGTACCTGGGCGTGGACCCCAGCGTTCCGGCGCTGGCCGTGCCTCCCACGTTCCAGTTCGAGGATTTGGGGCTGAACATCAAAGTGACGCCGAAGATCCACGACGCGACGGACGTTTCGCTGCAGGTGGAGGCCGAATTCAAGGTGCTGGGCAATGGCACGTTCAACGGCATTCCCGTGATCTCGACGCGCAAGTTCGCCTCCACGGTGCGACTGCGCGACGGGGAGTATGCCGTGCTGGCGGGGATTGTGTCACAGACCGAGGCGCGGAGTGTGAGCGGGGTGGCGGGGCTGGCCAGCATTCCGCTACTGCATCATCTGTTCACGCAGACGACGAAATCGAAGACGGCGGGGGAATCGCTGGTGGTGATCAAGCCTTACATCATCAATTCTCCAGAGCCCGAAACCGTCGCGTCGACCATTTATACCGGCACGGAAACGCGCTGGAATACCTTGCCTTGAATCTGCTACCAATGATCTATGTCATTCATGCGGGATGAAATCCGCCAGCAGCCCGCGGCGCTGGAGCGGACGTTACGCCAGGAAATCAAGAACGTCGAGAAATTGAAGAAACGCCTGGAGGCGAATCCGCCGCGGATGATCGTGCTGGCGGCGCGCGGCACATCGGACAATGCGGCACTGTTCGGGCGGTATCTGCTGGAGATTGCCACCGGAATTCCGGTTTCGCTGGCCGCGCCTTCGATTTTCACCCTGTATGGGGCATCGCTGCGCTGCCAGGACGCGCTGTTCGTGGCCATTTCGCAATCCGGCGAATCGACGGATACGAACCTGGTGCTGGAGCGGGCCAAGGAGCAGGGTGCACTGACCATCGGCATTACCAATGAAGCGGATAGTGCGCTGGCGAAACTGGCCGAGCATACGTTCCTGGTGCGCGCCGGCCGCGAGAAGAGCGTCGCCGCAACGAAGACTTACACGGGCCAGTTGCTGACGTGCTACCTGCTGGCCTACGCCTTGGGGGCGAAGATCAAGCTGGATGATTTGAAGCGGCTGCCCGATTGGGCGGCGGCCAGCCTGAAGCTGGAGAATGAAATCCGCGAGCGCGCCGAGCCATATCGCTACATGCGCCACACGGTGGTGGTGGGCCGGGGATTGAATTACGCCAATGCGTACGAGTTCGCGTTGAAGATGATGGAGACGTGCTACGTGGTGGCGGAGCGCTTCAGTTCGGCGGATTTCGCGCACGGGCCGATTGCGATGGTGGAAAGCGCGTTTCCGGTGTTTCTCTTTGCGCCGTGCGGGGTGACGTGGACGTCGATGCAGGGTATGCGGGAGCGGCTGGAGCAACTGAAGGCGGATACGATGACGATCACGGACGCGTCCAATCGCGAGGCGGCGGCGGTGTCCGCGCGCCATCTGATCCGCGTTCCGGCGAAGCTGCGGCATAAAGGGCCGTTGCCGGAGGATGTGTATACTCCGATTCCGTATATCATTCCGGCGCAGTTGTTCGCGGCGAGCCTGGCGGAAGAGAAGGGGCTGGATCCGGACCAGCCGCGGACTTTGACTAAGGTGACCAGGACGCTGTAAAGAGGAAAAATTTCTTGCCCGGCGTGAGCTTGTTCGCAGCCGGAGTGCGCCACTTCGATTGACGCAGTAGATTTACTCACAATCCAGGGGGGTGGCGATGTTCTCTGTTCGTTCGTTGCGGCAGGTCGGACGATGACGCCTGAGCCGGCCGGCAAAGCGGTGCCAAGCACCGTCCCCGAGCCCGCCACGGTCGTACTCACCCTGGCAGGCTGCCTGGTACTTCTCCACCTTCGTTGCAGTACACCCCGTCAATTATGAGTGGCGCAAACGCCTTGCAAATCGGGTCAACATTCTATAAAAAAGAACTAGCTCTTTTCACTGTTGGCCCGAACATGACCTCCCCGATCACGCAATTGCTGCAGGAGTGGAATCTCGGTGACACTCAGGCCCTAGACAAGCTCATGCCGTATGTGTACGACCAACTGCGCTCGCTCGCGTTGCGCCAGTTGCATCACGAGGGGAGTATCACTTTGCAGCCCACGGAACTGGTGCATGAAACTTTTTTGCGCCTCACGGAGAGCCATTCGCAGCAGTTTCGCGACCGCATCCATTTCTATGGCGCGGCGGTGGAAATCATGCGGCGGATTCTGGTGGATCTGTCGCGGCGGCGCTCAACATTAAAGCGTGGCGGAACACTGCTGCGCATCGATCTCCACGACGAGATTGCCACGGCAACCACGGACTTCGACTTCGAACTGCTCGACCAGGCAATCGACAAACTTGCTTCACTCGATGCGCGGCAGGCCGAGATCGTCAAGCTTCGCTTCTTCGGTGGGCTGACGAATGCGGAAGTCGCGGACCTGTTGCATATATCCGAAGCCACCGTGAAGCGGGATTGGATTCTCGCCCGCGCCTGGCTGCTGCGCGAACTATCCGGGGAGTGACACCGTATGAACCAGGTGCGATGGAGTGAGGCGAAGGAAGCCTTTCACCGCGCCTACGAACTGCCGCCTCCCCAGCAGCAGCAATTCCTGGCCACGTTGGATACGAACCTGCGCCGCGACGTAGAGAGCCTGCTGCGCCACGACCCGAAGGATTTCCTCGAAAAATCGGCCACGCAATATGCCGTTGAACTGCTGCGGCATGAACCGGTGCCGGAGCGGCTGGGGCCGTACCGCATCGTCAAGCAACTCGGGCACGGAGGCATGGCGACGGTGTACCTGGCCGAGCGCGCCGACGGCCAGTTCGAAAAGCGCGTGGCGATCAAGATCCTCCATGGCAGCGTGACGGAAGACGATCAGCGCAACCGCTTCCGGCAGGAGCGGCAACTGCTCGCCAACCTGGACCACCCGAACATCGTGCGCGTCATCGATGGCAACGTGACTCCGGATGGGCGTCCGTACCTGGTGGAAGATTATGTGGAAGGGACTCCCATCACGGCCTATGCCGAGTCCCGCAAGCTCAGCGAGCCGCAACGCGTTCAATTGTTTCTGCAGGTGGTGCGGGCAATCCATTACGCGCACGGGTTGGGTATCGTACACCGCGACCTGAAGCCCGACAATATCCTGGTCTCGGCCGAAGGCGTCGTCAAGCTGATCGATTTCGGCATCGCGGGGATTGCCACCGATTCGCAACAGACCGGCGGCGCCTTGCGTTACTGGACCCCGGGATATGCATCGCCGGAACAGGTCAAAGGGGAGCCCACCGGAACGGCATCGGATGTGTATTCGCTGGGTACGGTGCTGTATGAGCTACTCAGCGGCAAACGCTACTCGGTGCAGGCCGCGGGATTTCCGGAAATCCACAGGCCTTTGCGAGGCCTGTTGCGATCCTGTCTGGCGTCCGATCCACGGAAGCGCCCCGATGTGGCCGGATTGCGCGCGGCGTTGCGGGCAGCGGCCCAGCCCTCCGGCTGGCGGATCGGAGTGGGTGTTGCCGCACTGGCGGTGCTGGCTTTCGCCGCAATCGCCTTCCGGCGCGAGCCCCCACGCAGCTCTCCCGCACAATTGCAGAGCGTTCCCATCGCGGCCGAGGAGAGCTTTGAATACGAGCCCGTGCTGTCGCCCGATGGCAAGGATGTCGTCTATGTGTGGAACGAAGGGTACTCATCGCGTGGCCTGAACCTGTACCGGAAGCCGGTTGCCGGCGGGGCGCCGGAGCAACTCACCTCCGCCCATGCCCGTGATGCCTTTCCGCAGTATTCGCCCGATGGAAAGCAGATTCTGTTTTCGCGGTCCAGAAGGCAAAGCGTGGAGATCGTCCGGCTCGATCTGGCGACGAGGCGGGAAAACGTGATTCACCGCATGGAATCGGCGCTGGAGGGGGCGCAACGGGGCGTACGCTGGGCCGTGTGGATGGCGGATGGGAAACACATTGCCTTGGTGAGGCATGTGGATCCGTCGGGCCCATACGCGGTCTTTCTGGCGCGCGCCGACGGAGCCATTCTACGGCAACTCACGTTTCCCTCCTCGCGCATTGGCGGTGACAGGCACGCCGCTGCGTCCCCCGACGGAAAATTTCTCGCCTTCGTGCGATTCACCACGGGAAGCACGTCCGAAATTCATCTGCTTCCGCTGGACGGCGGAGAACCGCGGCAAATCACCCGTCACGCCACCTTTCACAACGGCATTGCCTGGTCTCCTGACTCAAGGCACATCTATTTCGGTGCGCGGATTCGCTCCGCGCTCTGGTCCATCTATCGGATTGGCGTCGATCCGGATGGAGTGGTGGAACGGCTGCCAGGAATCGAGGGGAGTTCGAGTTGGCCGTCCGTGGCTGGCTTCGCGGGACGGATACGGCTGGTGTATCATCGCGACGAGGAAACCGTGAATGTCCGGTCGTGGGCGCAGCCATACGCCGCGGGCGAATACAGGGTCTTGTGCCCGTCCACACTCTTCGACGGTGGCGTGAGTGCCTCGCCGGCAGGCCAGCAAGTCGCGTTCAGTTCGACACGGGGCGGACTGGCGCAGATCTGGGCTTGCGATTCGTCCACAGGCAAGGCGGTGTTAGCGTCCGGCCCGAATGATCCGCACGCCGATTCGCCGCGCTGGTCCCCCGATGGCGCCCGCATCGCCTACACAGTCACGGAAAACGATTCCACAGACATAGCCATTGCGGACCGCAGCACCGGCGCAGTCAACCGCGTGCGGCTCGATGGATCCAAGGAAGGGCGACCCAGTTGGTCGCACGACGGACGATTTCTTTTTTTCCGCAGCGATCGGGGCGGGGCAAGCCGCATCTGGCGTGTGACCGCTACAGGCGACGTATCAACGATGACAGCCGTGACAGGATCCGGCGCCTATGAGGCGATCGAGTCTCCCGATGGCAAATGGCTGTACTATGCGAAGGACCGTGCCCACCTGGGCTTGTTCCGTGTTCCAACGGGCGGCGGCAATGAGCAATTGGCCGCCAAGGGCGTTCGCGAAGGCTGGTGGGAAATTGCCAGGGACGGCGTGTATTGGATTCGCCAGCACAAGGGCTCATTTCTTGTCGAGCGGCTGCGCTGGGGCGCTTCCCTGCCCGAGCCGGTTACCGTTCTCCCCGAAGGCGGCGGAGTGTGGTCGGGATTCTCCGTCAGCCGGGATGGACGCACCCTCTACTGGAGCCAGTCCACACGCCGTAGCATAGACGTGATGCTGCTGGATGGGTTGGAATCGCACTAGCGGCGAAGCAGCCGCGCCCAAAAACTTTTGCCGCCTTCCACGGGCAAGCGCATTTCCTTTTCGATCGCTTCCAGATCCAGCCGCACAATGTCGGCGAAGCGCCCCTTGAGGACGAAATCCGGCACACCCTTGGCGAATTGCGCGGCCTGATTCGTATCACCGCCGAATTGGATCACGATCTCCGCAGTCTTGCGATTCACTTCGATGCGGTCCTCGGCCTCGGCCAGGATTTGCTGTAATTGCTCAGAGAACTTGCGGTGGCGGATGCCGAAGTTGTCGTGGAACGAGATGGCCCGCGCCCACTCGGGAACCGCGCCGAGCGCTTCTTCGAACAGCTCCCGCAATGTCTCCGAAGAGGCGACGAAGAGATCGGGGAAACCGGCCTTGTTCTCGTCGATGTCGGCACGCATGGCGCGGACGCGCGGAATCATGCGCAGCAGGTAGGCGCGGTAGAGCGCCGTGCCGATCTCGCGCGTGATCTTGCGCGCCACCTGCCCTGCGACGGAACGGTTCTCCGGGATCGCCGCGTCGATGTGGCAGGTCATCATGCGCTTGCTGATGTCGGCGGGAATGGCAGTGACGTCTTTGTTCGTGGTGATCACCACCGGGGCGTAGCAGTCGGAAAGCTCCTGATCGGTGCGCACGAGGCTGGGGACGTGTTCGGCGAACTTGTCGCGCGTGACGTCGTCCACCAGCAGTGGAATGGCGCCCAGCCGCTCGCGCAGGCCGAGCGTGCGCACGGCGGTGAACACACCGCTGCGGATCATCTTGTCAAAGCCAAACATGGAGCGTGCGGCGACGCGCGTGAACAGCGTCTTGCCGCCACTCGACCGGCCGTACAGCACAGCGTAAACCGGGTAGATCCACGGATCGATGCCCGCCGGAATCGCAGCCTGGCGCAGGTACGGAGCCGCGGGCGCGCCATAGAGCCACACCAGAAACGCCCAGTAATGATCCACCGCGCCCTTGGCATCGCCAAAGAATACACCGTAGCTCTCGATGAAGCTGGTGATCAATTCGGCGTCGCGCTTGAGTTCGTCGGGCGCGACCTTGGTTTGCTCAAGTGTGAGCCAGAGTGCGCCGTCCACGGTGATCTCGCCGGAAGGGAAATTGACCATGACGCGGGGAATGCGGTCTTCGGTTGGCTCGGCGATCGGCTTGGCCTGATGCTGGCGGATGGCGCGCACCAGCGATTGCGCGTTGATCATCGTCTGCCCGGATTTCGTTTTCGGCAGATTCAAATCCCGCAATTCCGCACCGAGTTTTTCGGCCTCCTTGATGGCTTCGGCGGTGAAGCCCGTGCCCACCGATCGCGGCGCTTCTTCGAGGATCACCGCACCCGCCTTCACCACTCGCGCCACGGGCGTATCGTTGAGATCGACGCCGGACTTGCGCGGCTCAGGTGGCGCATCGGGCACTTCAACCACGATCAGATCGGCGTCGATGGGATCGCTTTCCTTGTAGTCGCGCTCGAAGTATTCGGTGAAGGTGTCGTAGGCTTTCGCGCCGTCGAAGGCGATGTACACTTCCTGCTGGCGGCCTTCGAAGGCCATGGCGCTGAGATTCGCCGAGCCAGTCACCACCCGTTTCCCCTTCGCGCCGGAGAGCAGATACAGCTTCTCGTGGCTGGGCCGTTTGCGCAGAAGCCGGAATCGCAGCGTGCGATCGACGACACGCTGCAACAGCGCCTTGCCATGTCGTCCCAGGTACTTCGCAAGGGCTTCGGTAAAGATCTTCTGATCGGCCAGCAAGTCGGAAAACGAGTACGCTTCGGCGGTCTGGCTCGCCTGCGCCAGCGCCCAGTGTTCTTTCGAAAGAATGCGCTCCGAACCGAAGACGATTTCCAGATCGTCGAACTGCGCGGCGAGCTCCACCAGAAACTCGATGCTGCTCGAGAAGGTGATGGCTTTGAGTTCCGTGTAGCCGTCGAACAGGGATCGCCAGTCTTCCTGCGTCGTATCCGTGAGCTGTGCGTGGAAGACCGTCAGGGGACCGCTGGGCGTCTGGTCCGCGAAAAGATCGCCGATGTCTGGTCTGGTCAACTTCTAATTCTAGTTGCCTCCGCTGCCGGCGGGCTTAGCGGGCGCTTTCGGGCGCGCGATTTCGATGGGGCTCACGTCCACGGGAATCGCAAAATCGACAAAGGCGGCCAGCATTTCTTCCCATGTTTGTTCGCCCCAGCGGACCTCCTGCTGGGGATCGGGATTATGAGGGTTATTGGGCGAATTGTCGTAATGCGCGATGACTTCGAGCAACGTGCCTTTCGGCAGTTTCTTCGGCTCTTTGAGGTAGTAGCTGAGCTGCCAGTTGAAATCGTACTTCGGGACGTTCAACAGCACTTCGCTGCGCCCGTCCGGATAATGGGCGCGGTATTCCATCGATTTGCCGCGCACGTGCATGTGGGGAAACATGCTTTGCAGCGTCACATCAGTCTGAACGGGAATCTTCGCCACCACTTGGGCGTTGGCCTCCCCCGGAGGGATGCGCAACAAGGGATTGGCGATGAAGGTGTTCACCACGCGCTCTTTCGGCGGCTCTTTGGCGAACACAATGCCGACGCGGCTCTGATCCTTGGTTTCTTTGCCGCTAGCCGTATAGTGCATCTGGAAAATGAGGTCGGTTCCGGCTTTGATCAGCCGGGCTTGCCCGGGCTTGGTTTCGTAAGCCAGGCCGCCGGGGACGTAAACACTGACCATTTCCACTCCGCCACCGAGCATATAGAAGATGCCGCGGCCTTTGTCCTCGCCTTTCATCGGCCGCCCGGGAGGAGGTGTAAACGGCACGCCGGGCTGCGCCTTGGTCATGTAGTTCGTGCCGGGGGCGCGGGCCATCAGGACGATGTGATGCACAACGTCGCGCGCGCCGGGGCGTACTTCGATTTTCTCCACCCACTTGTCTTCCGTGAAATTGGTGGGAACGACAACCCATGTGTAATCGACGGTGCCCTTGGCGGGGACGGTGAACGGCTGCGGCATTTCGAAGACGGCATCGGGCTTGCCGATGGACCAGCCGTCGGCGAACGTCAAGGGTGCGGGAGCGTCTTTGGCATTGCCTTCCTTCGCGCCATTGTCAGCCCAGGCTGCGAGAATGTCGAGTTCCTGCTGGGAAAGGCTGCGGTCATTGGCGAATTGGCCGTGCGCGGGGTCGGCGAACCAGGGCGGCATCTTCTTATTGAGCACCGCGGCTTTGATTGCCTTTGCCCACGGGCGCGTGTCCTTATAAGTAAGGAAGGACATCGGCGCTGCTTCACCGGGCCGGTGGCACTCCTGGCATCGTTTCTGCAGGATGGGCAGCACGTCTTTGTGGAAGGTCGCCTGCTTCGGCGTGGTGGCGCACAAAGCAGACAGGGATAGAGCGAAGAGAACTGGGATGACTCGCATGGGGATGGTTTCCTCGGAAGCCTATCTTGAGTTTAGCACTGGCGAAAGGGCGTAGAATGAAACCAGAGCAAGACAACACGACTCAAGATGAACGTTACACTTCCAGAATCGCTGAAAGGTTTTGTCGAGGAGCAGGTTCGCTCCGGACGATACAAGGATGCAGACACCTTTGTTGCCGAACTGGTTCGTACGGAGGCTGATCTTTGTAACCGGATTGCACGGGGCGATTCGATTCCTGTGGATGAGCATTTCGCCAGACGTATCGCTTCGCTTCTGGATGAGGCAGAGCAAAGCGTTGACTACGTGACGTAAGTGCCGATGATTTTGACGCCATGGAGCGCGAAGCTCAGCAACTCGCTCACAACCGAAAATATATAGCGATCGAGCGCCTCTTCCACGCCAGGCAGGGTTACCAAAGGGTGCTCCAATAAGTCCTT